>JAGVJW010000249.1 GCA_020050895.1 bacterium
ACTCCTCTTCTGTGTACTTGGGCTTTTCGACGAAATATTCAAGAAAGCTCAGCTCATACACTCCGGAGTTATCCTCGATCGGGAAATTCGATTGGAATGCACGTTGCAAGCCGATGGTGCGCCGTTCATCGGGCAGCACTTCTTCCTGAATAAATTCCTTAAACGAATCGATCTGGATGCCCAGCAGGTCGGGGTATGTAGAGTGTTTGGCAACGTTGCCAAACGTCACCCTTTCACGCAATCTCTGCAGAGGCAATTGATACAGGGGGGAATCCTGAAGGGTCATAAGAGCACTTAAAAACGTTAGAACTCGGGGAATCGAACCAGTGAAATAGAAAAGGTAAATACTCCGGAACGACGTTCAACGCCGTTCCGGGTTGTTCCAGCTTAATTACTTGAGCGTAACCTTGGCACCAGCTTCTTCAAGCTTCTTCTTGATGGCCTCTGCTTCATCCTTAGGCGCCGCTTCCTTGAGGACCTTAGGTGCACCCTCAACAGCATCCTTGGCTTCCTTCAGTCCGAGGCCGGTAATCTCTCGCACAACCTTGATGACGTTAAGTTTTTGCGATCCTGCATCAGTAAGCTCTACGTCGAATTCAGTCTTCTCTTCCTCAGGTGCAGCCGCTGCAGCCACAGGTCCGGCACTCATCATCATAGGCGCTGCTGCCGTTACTCCAAACTTCTCCTCAAGAGCCTTCTTGAGATCCGAAGCTTCGAGAAGTGTAAGACTTCCAATCTTCTCTACAAGTTCTTCAACAATTGCTGACATTCTGTTCTCCAAATTTTTGTTTGTAATTCTGTTTCTTCTTTACTTGGCACCTGGCACTTGGTACTTGGCACTTGGCACTTGGCACTTGGCACTTGGCACTTGTTACTTGGCACTTGGCACTCGGCCCTCCGTCTTAAGCCGCCTTCTTCGCCACTTCTTCAATAAGCATAACAACATCGCGCATTACTGCATTGATGCTGCCGTGAATACCAGAAATGGGTGCATGTATGCTTCCAATAATGGCTGAAATCATGTCTTCGCGTGTTGGGAGTTCCGACACGGCTTTCAGTTGAGAGCCATCGAAAACCTGTCCTTCCACAACTGCCAGTTTGAGCTTGGGTTTTTCTCCCTTATCAAAAAACTGACGGATGATCTTGGCAGGGGCGATTGCATCTTGTGCTCCAAAAACCAGCGCCGTCTGTCCGAAGAGTTTCTTCTCCTCTATTTCGTAGCCGCCAATTTCAGCAAGCGCACGCAGGATCAAGGTATTTTTTGCAACCTTGATGCCAACGCCCTTTTCCCGCAATACCTGACGGAATGCTTGGTCTTCCGCCACGGACATGCCGGTAAAGTCTACAAAGTACAGGCTCGATGCTCTGCGGATTCTACCCACGAGATCCGTAATAACTTCCTGTTTCTTATCCTTCGTTACCATACGGCTCCGATGTTGAAATGATGTAGTTCCCTATTCAATCGCACGAATGCGGTTAGAAGCTGAACGAGGAACGTGCGTAATAGTCAGTTGTTACCCGCTTATAGTCGCGAGATGTTTGTTAGTGATCCGCTCCGATGGAATGCTCATCCACACGGACGCTTGGACCCATTGTGCTTGTAAAGTAAAGGCTCTTGACGTACAATCCCTTTGCTGAAGCCGGTCTTGCCCTCATTACTGTTGCAATAAAGACCTGTGCGTTTTCCGCAAGGTTTTCCTTCGAAAACGAACATTTGCCCACTGCAGCATGGATGTTGCCTGCCTTATCAACGCGAAATTCAATTTTACCTGCCTTGACTTCGGCAACAGCTTTGGCTACATCGAAGGTCACGGTGCCGGACTTTGGATTAGGCATGAGACCTCGTGGTCCAAGCACACGGCCGAGTTTACCAACATCACCCATAACGTCGGGTGTAGCAATGATGATATCTACGTCTGCCCAGCCCCCTTGTAACTTTTCGATGTATTCAGAAAAACCTGCGAAATCGGCACCAGCCTCGAGTGCTTCCTTGTCTTTGGGACTCTTTGCAACCACGAGGACGCGTACACTCTTGCCAGTTCCGTGCGGAAGGGCAACAGTACCGCGGACGAGTTGATCTGCCTTGCGAGGATCGACACCTAGGTTCATGGCAATCTCGAACGACTCATCGAACTTCGCCGTGGCATTGTTCTTCACCAATTCAATTGCCTGCCGATATTCGAACGTCGTCTTTTTATTGTACGACTTCACTGCTTTTGCATATCGCTTATTCGATGCCATGTTAGCCCTCCACCGTAATACCCATCGAGCGGGCTGTTCCTGCAATCATGCTCACAGCATGATCGAGATCGTTTGCGTTCAGATCAACCATTTTGATTTTAGCAATTTCCTCGAGCTGAGCTCTGGTAACACTTCCAACCTTATTCCGGTTGGGTTCTGCAGATCCTTTTGCAATGCCCGTAAGTTTTAATAACAGGACAGGGGCAGGGGGCGATTTAACTTCAAAGACAAAGCTCTTATCACTAAAAAATGTTACAACAACAGGGAGAATCATCCCCTGCTGTTTCGTTGTTTTTGCATTGAACTGTTTAACGAATTCCATGCCTGCAAGACCTCGTTGTCCGAATGCAGGACCAACGGGCGGAGCCATTGTTGCTTCACCAGCCTTGATTTGGAGCTTAAAACTCCCCATGACTTTTTTTGCCATGTGTTCCTTTCGTGGTCAACGGCGGAGTAATCCACCTCCCACACTAATGATGTTTAATGATTCTCGAGTTCAACTTGGTGGAAGTCCAGTTCTATCGGCGTTTTGCGCCCGAGAATACCGACCTCAACTTTGAGCTTTTGTTTTTCGACGTTAATTTCTTTTACAGTTCCGGAGAAATTCGAAAATGGACCATCAACAACTTTCACTGGATCGCCCTCTCGGAAAGCTGTTTCGACCGTTGTGATGTCCTTACGCTCTTCAACGCGTCCCAGTATTCTATCAACCTCATCTTTTTGCAGGGCCTGCGGCTCCGTTTTGGTACCAACAAAGCTCACAATCGATGGAAGGGATAGAATGATTTCTTTAAGCCGTTTGTCGAGAGTGCATTCAATAAGAATGTATCCCGGCAGAAAATTTTTCACCTTTGTCCGACGCTTCCCATTCCGAACTTCATACACCGTTTCTTGTGGTATCACAATGCTCATAACGCGGTTCTCCATTCCAAGCCTGGTCATTTCAAGCTCGATTGCCGTTTTAACCTTTGCTTCGTGTCCGGTAAAGGTTCGAACAGCATACCACTTGGGCTCAAGTACAATGGAGTGTCGCGGATCTGCAATCATGAAGTGGATCGGATAGTCTTAGAAAATAAAATTCATTGCAGCAGTCGTGCCCTGGTCTATCACAAACACAACAGCGGTAATGATCAAACACGTCACGATAACAACGATAGTACTCTCGCGCAGTTGGTCTCGTGTGGGCCACGACACCTTGCGCATCTCTTTGTTGACATCGATAAAAAACTGCTTCGTCTTGTTCAACATTTCATTTTCCTCTCTCAAAAGCCTTTTGCAAGTGCCTGTTGCAAGTGCCAAGTACCAATCTCTCTTCGTCTCTGCAGGGGCGGCAGGGATCGAACCCGCGGCCTACGGTTTTGGAGACCGTTGCTCTACCAGCTGAGCTACACCCCTAAGGGAGCTGATGACCGGGATTGAACCGGTGACCTCCACCTTACCAAGGTGGTGCTCTACCATCTGAGCTACATCAGCAGCTTCGTTACAAGAGCGGGAGACGGGACTCGAACCCGCGACCAACAGCTTGGAAGGCTGTGACTCTACCAACTGAGTTACTCCCGCGCTTTTGGTCGCATACCTGCCACGTGGGCAGGGAAGGATTTGAACCTCCGTAGGCATTCGCCAGCAGATTTACAGTCTGCCCTCGTTGACCGCTTGAGTACCTGCCCAAAAACGTCAGAGCCGACAAACTTACTGGAAGTTTGGGGAATATTCAAGAAATCACGGCATAATCAATAAATCGCTTGAGACGGGTCTTTATGAATCCCACCATTTTCCCCGAATCAGCTCTTGAGCATCATCTCTACAAAGTCCCTGAATAAATAATCGGAATCGTGAGGGCCGGGACTGGCCTCAGGGTGATACTGGACGGCAAATGCCGGAGCATCGGAAAGTGCTATGCCCGCACATGTGTCGTCGTTGAGGTTCACATGCGTCATCTCAACATTTCCAGGCAGCGTTGTGTGGTCAACAGAGAAGCCGTGGTTCTGTGATGTAATCTCAATCTTACGAGTCTTCAAATTCATAACAGGATGATTTGCCCCACGGTGGCCGAATTTCAGCTTGTATGTTGTAGCCCCAACCGCAAGCGCCATTATCTGATGCCCAAGACATATCCCAAAAACGGGCTTCTTGCCAAGCACTGATTTTACGGTCCGAATTCCACTCAGAACAGCGGCAGGATCGCCCGGACCGTTGCTAAGAAATACTCCATCGGGATTGTAGCTCAGTATCTCATCCGCACCTGTGCCGGCAGGAACTACGGTTACATCGCACCCATATGCCGTAAGCCTTCGCAGGATGTTTCTCTTAATCCCAAAGTCTATAGCTACAACATTGTACCGATGCTCTATTTTGTACTTCGCGTATCGGAATTCTTCTGCAGATGCCTCCTGCCATTGATATGGCTGCAGCGCAGTAACCCGATTTGTGAGGTCTGTTCCCGTCATCGGAGAAACCTGCCGTGCACGCTCTACTAATTCGTTACCGTCAAGGTTCTCACCATGCGCTATCACACACCGCATGGCGCCTTCCTGCCTGAGTATCCGAACAATGTGCCGCGTATCAACACCCTCGATTCCCGCAATTCCATGCATTTCAAGATATTCTTGAAGGGGGCGATTGGCACGGTAATTCGAGACTACGCGCGATAACTCGTGTACAACGATTCCCGCTGCCTGTATATGGGATGATTCAACATCGTCGTCGTTTACACCGTAGTTACCAATATGAGGATACGTAAACGTAACAACCTGCGAACAGTACGAGGGATCGGTCAGGATTTCCTGATACCCCGTCATCGCTGTATTAAAAACGAGTTCTCCCGTGCATTCCGCGCCGATGGCGCCTATGGCATCACCCGCTATGATCATTCCATTTTCAAGTGCAAGGAGAGCTGGAACTCTGGACATGTAGTGATGTTTTTAAATGCGAAAAAAGTTTATGCAAAAATACCGTTCGATGAGTTATGTTTATGCTGTAAGGAGTATTTGCCTTCAGTAGTAACGTTACTCATCTTCGCGTTGATTATACCCGCCCAGCGGCGGAAGTGCCAGCGTCTCTCAATTCCAAGGTTCTTGTTCTCAATCAGAGTTACGAACCAATCAGCGTTTGCAGCGCAAAAAAAGCACTCCTTCTCCTGTTCCTTACAAAAGCCGAAATGGTTGAGCACCGCGCTTCTCTTGTTGTTCGAACCATTCGCGAATCCTATGCATATCCCAGCGTAATCCGCCTGAGTGCATACCTTAGAGTGCCTTTTAAAAAAGTTGAATTGTCGCGGAAGAATATTCTCCGTCGCGATGGATTTCATTGCATGTATTGCGGCGACCATCATCCACCTCTGACGGTAGATCACATCATACCACGCTCACGTGGCGGTGGAGATGTGTGGGAGAATCTTGTTTGTGCATGCGTGAAATGCAACAACAGAAAGGGTAGCCGCACACCCGAAGAAGCAGGAATGCGGTTGCTTACAATACCGCGCAAACCACATCACGTGCTCTTCCTGAAACACTATGCAGGTAGGGTCGATGATACGTGGCGCCCTTATTTGTTTATGGACTAGACGTTATCTGACAACGACTAGAGGCTTAAGAATACGCCCCTTGATTGTTGTTACCTCTACAGTATACGAACCTGATGGTAGCCTATCTGTAGGAATTGTTATATCATTAAGATAATCACCTTGTTTAACAAATACTGCGATTCCATAAAGATCTAAAATTCTAATACCGTAAAGTGCATCAGACTTAACATGCACGTAATCACCAGCAGGGTTCGGTGAAATCTCGACTGCCGATGCCTCTGCTTCAGCTACATCGGTACCAAGTTTCGTAAACAAAATCTTGTACCATGGAGTTTCGTCGGCCCGCGTATCAATATCTATCGAAAACCTGCCAGAGGGACTGCGGTTAACATTCCGCCTGATGCCCTTGTGACGAGCATCGGTACCTAACGGGACAACGAAACATGAATCAAAAGCGGGAGCAGATATGCTAATCCTCACTGTCCGCGCCTCCAGCTGCATGGGTCCAGTACCCCACGATTCAAGGCTTAGCGAGTCCGGCGTGAATACGGCACCCTGATTCAATCCTCTGGCTCCGATGACAAGAAGATTCCTTTCACTTTCCACGATTGGATTACCTGTGAGCGACGAGAACACGACACTTGTGTGTTTACCTGCCGAGGTTTGCTCAACAATGATACCCGGCTCGTTGATGATTTGTCCCTCTAACGTTCCTGCTATTGCAATGTAGCGCGGTGTGATTACACGCATAACACCAATCGCTGTGTTTAAAAAAATCTGTCCGTTCTCGGCATCCATGGTGGTGGGGTCGACAACACTTCCAGACAGTGCGGAAATATCTCTGTGCGGCAGAAAGGACTCCTGAGCAGCAAGGTCTGGCATCATTTCAATACGTCGGTATAATGGCATCCGCGAGTCGGTTGGCATGCTTAACCCATAACCATAGATTATGTGAAATGGAGGATACGAAAGTGTTTCAACGCTGTTGGCGATTTGAACTACTTTTTGAGATGGCACTACATCGAACGAACGAAGTGCATTGCTAACAGACGGCAACATTGTAAGCACAAATGGTTTATCGAAGATCTCCCATGTTGAACCTGAGTCAGCCAGTGCATTCCCCTCCCTCGGCGTGCCATTAAAAACTGAAAAGAAAACTCCATCCCAATCATGTAGACCTGCATAGGCCGGCAATACAACTGCCATTTCCGATTGGTATGGCCGCGGATACATTATTCCACCGGATGCAAGGATGTATGGCTTGTTTGCCAAATCGTACTGGGTATGATAATACAACGTGCCACCGCCTAATTCCGACAACATTGATATTCCCGACGTTCTCCAATCTGTTGATACAAAAAAATCATAGTTGGCTATTGAATGCAATTCCACATCGGTGTAAGTTCTCATTGATGGACACAGCAATACTCTGCTCTGCAAAGTGTCGCGCACTAATGAATACACACCGTTTAGCATAGATGTAAACTGGTCCATGTAGAAGTCGAACTCTTCTTTGATCCGCTTGGGGGATACGGTTGCATCCCAAACGTCGCTCCGAGTGACGGAATTGTTTGTTATCGACTCGCCTGGACGCAACCCGTCGAAACCAACTTCTCTAAGGCTCACTGCATCGATGAATACACTGCCAGGATCGAGCCCAAACTGAATCTGGATTATTGCAGATGTTTCGTCGGTTGCAGACGAAATAAACGTGTACGTGTACTGAACCCATTGATTCGTAATTGTATCGGTCTGCGAAAAACCATAAGAGTTGAACGGATACGAAGGAGCATGAATCAGAAAAACAACTCTGTGTGTAGGCGTCGTTTCATCAGCCTTCATCCAAAGTGATAAGGTATAACGACGTAAACGCTTCAGATTCGAAAGCGTTTGGAAAAGGTAAATTCCCTGACTATTCCGACTTCTGTCCAGCGAACCAATAAGAATTTTCCCACTCTGTGTGCCTTCCCGTTTCTCTGATTCCGAGTATTGCATTAACGCCTGGGCACCGTCACCTGAATTGACGCCAAGTGTCCAGGAGGGATCGAATGGATCTTCAAATCCACCATTGCGAATCTTTTCTGAAGGATCGCCTGGAGCTGTTTTCCAGGCGGCATTCAACTTCGCATCGGTATTGAGCCCCTTACCCCTTAAGCGCGCAAAAAACAACGAATCGATGTAGGCGTGATGCTTAAGTCCAAGATTAAAATTGGTGCCGTAATTATTTAATCGGACGATGTCCTTCGTATACATCCAATACACCATTACCGATGCGTCTTCGCCTGCTATGATAAAAGCAAGTGCCGGATCGTCTTTGTACGCAAGACCAGTGTGGGGATTTACGTGTTCAAGAAGCAGCCTTATAATACCGCGATGGATTTGCTGAACACTTGATTCAAAAAACAACGGCACACGAGCTCCGAATCCTGTTGAATCATCCACGCCGTCGCCCGGCCGTGGATTCCAAACACCGTGAAATGTGAATACATAGTAGATTCCAAGCGAACGCAATTGATGCATGAACCAGTCAAAGCGCGCCATTTGCTCCGGATCAAGTCCATTCTCCAATGTGCTGTTGCCATTGGCGAGTATGCTGATGCTTCGTGAGTATGTGTAGTCAAAGTACGTCAGCCTAACACATGTGATGCCGAGTGCACGCAATCTCTTTGCAAGACGAATTGCCTGCAGGCTGTCCGGAAAAACGGCACCTAGCTGCAGCGTTGTTCCAACCGGACGGAAACGTGTGCTGTCTTCGAATGCTAAATGACCGTTCAGTGAGATCACCCGACCATGAGAGCCTGCCGGATCTATTGGTCCAACAACAAGCGACGTGTCGAGATCAAGAAATTCGGGTATCGAAAAATTATAGGGGTTTATAAGGGGCTGTGCATTTAAACCAATAGAGCACAACGCAACAACCATAGCGAAGCGAACTGACGTCATCAATGTTGAACCTGCAATAACGTATGAGCAACAAGCCTACCGGAACGCAACGTTAACACATAGGTGCCCGATGGCAGGTCAGAAACGTTAAAGGTTGCCGCTCCGCTGAAAGAATCTATGGAATACGAACGTATCCTGCGTCCCTGCATGTTCGATATGTCGATGCCGGCATCTTCGAATGCGTCAATGTAAACATTTATACTAACGTCACTCGATGCAGGATTAGGACTTACAGAGCGAAAGCCAAATGCCTGTCCTCGTCTTGTTTCGGCAACACTCACGGTACTATCGAAAATGGGTATTGCAGTTGAGCTAAAATCACGATACAAAACATTTTGAGCAAGTGACGAAGGTTCGGCAAACCATTGCAGCAACATTGCCGCATAGACATCGCGATAATCATTCTGCATTAGCATGTCGCCGCGTTCATCGAGATTGACTAAATCCGGATCGGAACCAAAGATTGTGTTGTTCACTCTTGATCCGAAAACAAACAACGGAGCAGCCGTACCATGATCTGTTCCGATGGATCCGTTTTCTGCAACCCGACGTCCAAATTCGCTGAACGTCATACCGGCAACACGGTCTTCCAGTCCCTTGTTCTTCAGGTCTGTCATGAATGATTTTACAGCATCTCCCAGTTCTCTGAGCAGCGCCGCGTGAGCCCCTTCTGCTGGATTGTCGGAGAGCACCTGGCCTGCATGTGTGTCGAAACTCCCGCTCGTCATCGATACCAAATACACCTTACTCTGGAGTCCGCCGCTTATGAGCTGCGACACCACCTTCAATTTGCCCGCAAGATCTGTATTTGGATATGTTATCGTTGTTGCAGTAGCTGCATCTGCGGCTTGTTTTACAACTGCGGCATACGTGTCTGCAGACCGTGCGATGTTGCGCATATACTCAACTTCGCGTCCGGCAGGTGTATCACCAAGATCTGCTGCTGGGATCTCCTCAATCGCACCACCATTGTTTACAAGACGGTAGAATTCATCGGGGTCGCGGAACGTAACACCCATTGCGCCTCGGGGACCCAGTAATCCTAAAGAAAGCGATGTTCCGATTTGCACGGCAAGTGGGTGAGGAGGAAGAACAACGGGAAATGCAGGTGCATACGTATCAAGGTATCTGCCAACCCATCCGGAAGTGCCGAATACCTCGGCATCTGTAGCTGTAAGCCAGATGTCTGTTCCTCTAAAATGCGATCTGTTGGGGTTGGGATATGTTACTCCCTGCACAATCGCAAGGCGGCCATCGTTGTAGAGATCACGAAATCCAGCAAGTGCCGGATGCCAACCCAATGTATCAGTAAGAGGTAACGTTACACTTTTTTGAATCGACAGACGTGGACGACTCTCATAGTAAATAGAGTTAGATACTGGTATGATGTTATTTAAGCCGTCGTTTCCGCCCTGTAACTGAATGAGAACCAAAACACGGTCCGATGCGCCGAGTAAACGTTCAAGATTTGTATTGCCCCCAGCGAGCGCTTTAACGGCAAATGAGTCGACGATTGTTGGCAACGTTGCAACAGCTACTCCGGTTGCGCCTACGGATCGAATGAATTTTCTGCGGTTCATCAATATTCTCCGTTACGTCAGTTGAAATTCCGGCATACGAACAATAGCCTGCATTAACAATTTGATTCTGCTCGAAGCAGTTCCGCTGTTGATGTCCCACGAATACGTCGGCGCGCCTGCCATCATGATGTCGAGCAAGACTTCGCGCTGCTCAGCACTTGTCTGAACTGGTAGCAAAAGTCTGGCAACATTTTCTACGACCTTCTCCGCTGTGTTATAGCTTGGCATTTGCTTCACTAGCTCTACAAAGTCAATGGTAAGGGGCGTATCATTCGCATCTCTAAGCTTCATCGACGACCCCACTTCGCGTCCGTCCAGGAAAGCCTCTGCAATGCGCTGCCTGGAGGGGAACAACGTTGAGTTGATCCACAACCTGTGCCCCTTCCAACCCTCCACAGATGGCGGATAGAAGGGGACTTGGGAGAGAGACGACATAATGCCAACAACATATGTGGGTGAGAGAGTTGTTAACCCGAAAATTGACGAAAGCCCAATCGAAAAATCCATGGGACTCTTGATCAGCGCTCCACGAAGCGATTCGGAGAAAAAGTATTCACTGGAGAGGAGTGATGCCATCACAGGACGCAGGTCATAGTTATAGGTCCGTATCAATTCGGCAACCTGCTCCACGGTCTCGGCGTCAGGATAATACTCTACGAACATTTTTATAATCTTTTGTGCTATCCATCGAGCACAGGCAGGTTGCTCAAGTGTTATGCGAACAACATCGTCATACTTCCACTGACCGGTTTGGTTCAGAATTGTTTTTTCGTCGAGATCGGCAAGCTGAGGATTGTAAACGCCAGTTAGCCCGTTGATTCTCCATCCGGTAAAGGCGCGGGCAGCTTCGATAATGTCGCGCTCGATATAATTCCCAACACCAAGTGTAAACAGCTCAAACCATTCGCGTCCAAAATTTTCGTTCGGATTACCTTTAATACTCTGTTCGCCGTTAAGATAGCGTAGCATCGCAGGATCGCCAATAATTCCGAGAGCCATATCACGGAACTTGTATACGTTTGACCTCAGCAATGCACTTTGTGTTGTCATCCACATCGCTGCATAGACCGTCACATAATCGCTTGTAAAGTGATTGTGCCACATCGCCACCATACGTTCGCGCATGGACACGTTCGCAATGCAATGCCCAATCCACCACCTTTGCAATTCGGGCCACAGTTTGGCGGCATCGGGGAACGCGGAAAATTCAGGCGGATCATCTGCCCAATCCGGCATCGGAATTGGTGGCGAGAGCGCCATCAACGTTTCAACGGCCGTGCCAGGAGACTGCCCAACAAGGCTTGATGCCAACTGCCACGTTGGATGAAAAGTTGTGCGACGTATCAGGTGCAGTGCGTCGTCGATTGTTAAAACCGCACTACGCGGCGAAAGGTTGACCATGAGTCCTCCGCTGGAAAACAAATCTGCGGCTAACGAAAACTACGTACTATTTTGCGCACTTCATACTCATGAGAATGCATAATGACATCGAAACGGCAACGCCCATCCGTCAGCACTTCCCCTCTATCGAAACTTGACCCGGCACGCAGAGAATTCGTCATGGATCTGCTTTCATGGGGAACCATTCTTGCAGCAGTTCTCTTATTTTTTTCTGACGCAATATTTTCCGGAAAAAACTTTTTAAGTCAAGGCGATAACGTAGCCTTTTATTCTTTTATCCCATATCTCAAAGCTGCAAAGGCCGCCGGTGAGTTCCCACTATGGGTTCCCTACATTTTTTCCGGGATGCCATCTCTAGCTTCGTTCCTTGCTGCTGGTGAACGCACATGGGACATTGTGGGAATGATCCTGTTTTCCATTCCAAAATTTTTTGGCGACTTAACGGCAAACGACACTACTCGGCTGGCTATATGGTATGCCATTTACGGTTGGGGTGTTTACAGTCTGATGAGGGTAAAACGTCACGCCAGATTAGTTGCGATATTTAGTTCTGTTGCTGCAATATTTTCAACATTTGTTATTGTGTGGGTCATGATCGGCCACAGTACAAAACCGGTTTCCTTAGCAACCCTCCCGTGGATCCTTCTTTCGCTCGAACGCATGCGAGAACGATTTTCTCTCACCAACCTTTTCATCGTCATCCTTGCCAT
>JAGVJW010000255.1 GCA_020050895.1 bacterium
CATAACCTGATTTTTTTCAAACACATGCCTCGCTTCAAGCTACATACCAGATACCAGCCATCGGGTGATCAGCCAAAGGCCATTGAGGAACTGATTGTGGGTCTGAAAGAGGACAGAAAGGATCAAATTTTGTTGGGAGTGACGGGCTCTGGCAAGACGTTTACAATTTCCAATGTTATCGAAGCCGTTCAGAAGCCAACGCTCGTTATTTCTCCCAATAAGACTCTTGCTGCACAACTTTATGGCGAATTCAAAAGCTTCTTCCCTGAGAATGCCGTCGAATTCTTTATCTCCTATTACGACTACTATCAGCCCGAAGCTTATGTACCGCAAACAGATCTATATATCGAAAAGGACTTTTCAATCAACGATGAAATAGACAGGCTTAGACTTCGGGCAACAAGTTCTCTTGTGGAAGATCGGCGCGATGTAATTGTTGTTGCTTCTGTCTCCTGCATATACGGCATTGGTGCCAAGGCAGATTTCAAAGAACAACTTTTGCTGATCCGAACGGGCATGTCCATTTCCCGTCAGCAATTGCTGTACAGGCTCAACGACATTCACTACTCACGTAACGATTTTGAATTTGGAAGAGGCACGTTCAGGGTGCGGGGCGATGTAGTTGACATTTTTCCGGCACACGAAGATCGCCGTGCCATTCGAATAGAATTATTCGGCGATGTAGTGGAACGTGTTTCATGGATCGATAAGATTGATGGCAAGGTAATCGAACATGTTGAATCAGTACTGTTATACCCGGCTCGGCTATTTGTAACATCGCAGTCTAATCTCGCAAAGGCAATTTCAGATATCAAGGATGAGCTCGTGTCGAGGTTAAAGGAACTGCGGGAACAAGACAAACTACTCGAGGCACAACGCCTTGAACAGCGGACAATGTTTGACATCGAAATGATGAAGGAAGTCGGGTATTGTTCAGGGATAGAAAATTATTCGATGCATTTGAGTGGGAGGAAGCCGGGCGAACAACCAGCATGTCTGCTTGATTACTTTCCGGAAGATTTTCTCCTGGTCATCGATGAAAGCCACGTTACTATGCCCCAAATACGCGGCATGTATAACGGCGACAGACAGCGTAAGCTAACGCTTGTTGAACATGGTTTCCGGTTGCCGTCGGCACTCGAGAACCGGCCTCTTCGCTTTGAAGAGTTTGAGCAACATATCAGCAACGCGATTTATGTAAGTGCAACGCCCGGAGCCTACGAGCTTGAAAAGTGTATGGGAGTTGTTGTGGAGCAAGTCATTCGTCCAACTGGTCTCCTCGACCCAAAGATTGAAGTTAGGCCTGTTCAAAACCAGATAGATGATTTGTTAGAGGAAATACGCCGACGTGTTTCAAAGTCTGAACGCGTACTGGTTACAACACTCACAAAACGCATGGCTGAGGATTTAACTGACTATCTTCATAACCTCAACATCCGTATTGCCTACATTCACTCGGATGTTGATGCACTTGAACGCGTAGAAATTATTAGGGGGCTTCGTCTTGGAAATTTCGACGTCCTCGTTGGCGTCAATTTATTGCGTGAGGGCCTCGACATGCCCGAGGTCTCCTTAGTCGCAATTCTTGATGCCGATAAGGAAGGGTTTTTGCGCAGCGAGAGATCGCTGATGCAGACTGCCGGCAGAACAGCTCGCAACGTAGATGGGCTTGTTATTTTTTACGCCGACAGGATCACCGATTCCATGAAGATGGTGATCGACGAAACCAACAGAAGAAGAACGCTGCAAGAAAAATATAATGCGGATAACGGCATTAATCCTACAACAATATATAAATCTCTTGAAGAAATACTCGAATCCACTTCGGTGGCCGATATTCAGCAACAACGAACGACGAGATTACGAATTGCTGAAAATGTCCGGCTAAAGAAAGCCGCAGAACCGATCGCCAAGTACCTTACACCAGAGCAGCGAGGCGATATGATTGAACAAATGTTTCAGGAAATGAAGGCAGCTGCACGAGATTTGGATTTTGAGCGGGCTGCAGAACTGCGCGACGAAATTCAGCGCCTTAAGGCAATTGATTCGTAGGCAGCAATGAGTTTTCTGATAGACTGCCCCCAACTGAACTCGCGTGTAACAAGGCCACGGCCGCTGCTTCCCAGCATCTCTGCATACGCAGTGTCTTTGAGAAGGCGAATGCATCCCTGAGAAAAGGCGGCAGCATCGTCGGCAATAATGATGTGTTCTCCGTCTGCCACGGGTAAACCCTCGGCACCTGCCGACGTTGTAACCATTGGCATGGCATGTGCCAACCCCTCAAGAATTTTGATTCGTACTCCGCTTCCACTGAGGATTGGAGATACAGCAACGTCGACGGTGGACAGAAATTCCGTCGCTGATTTCACAGGTCCGTCAATAAAAACATTAATGCCAGTATGCAGTGCAAGGATCTCCGGAGCAGGAGAACGACCTGCAATTCGAATTTCAACGTCAGGCAATTCTTTAGTAATGAAAGGCACCACTTCCCGAACAAACCACAGTATCCCTTCAACGTTTGGTCCCCATTCAAGACTTCCCAGGAACCCAATTGCAGGACGTGAACGTTTCGCTCGTGTGAGTTTGGATACATCAGCCGCTTCAACGCCGACTGGGATCACCATGTTCGGGACATCTGGACAAACGTTGTTGAACCAATCTGCATCAGCCTGAGACACAGCGGCTATCATTTGGCATCGGCTGGCCACCGCTTGTTCAAATGTTTTTGTCTGGCGGGCAACAATTTTCCTATATACTCTTTCCGCCAAGCCTCTGTTCTTATCGAGTGCCAGTTGGGCAACAATCTTGCATTCAACATTATGAGCCCGGAATAGAATGGGCGGGGTTTTCAAAGGCAATGAACGCTTCAACTCAATGGCGTACCATGCTGGCGTCAGATAATCAACATGTATAACATCGAAGTTTTCTACAGAATTCACTCTCTGGTGGATTTTATCAACAAGGCTGCGATGCAGAAACCTACTAATCGTATACGGTGTTTTTGGAAGGCCGATTTTGTAAGGGGCTTTGTCAATCAGCAGATTACTGATAGCATCGAGCGGCCTAATAGCAGTGTCGACATCATGTGTTATAACATCATCGCAGAATTCATGTATCGCCTCTTCGTCGGCAAAGTGTCGGCTCGTATTCGGTGCCACAACCGTAACCTGATGTCCTGCGTTTTTAAGCCCCCAAACCTGATGATAAATTGACAATGCCCCGCCATCGAATGGCCGGACAGGAATTCTGGGAGCAAAGAAAAGTATTCTCAACAATTCGGGTAAAAATAGGTGGATGAGATGCCACGTCAATGGCAGTGTCGTAGGATGTATTGCCCCTGCGCTAACTTTGCTATAGAATAAGCATAAACAGATTCATAACCTATGAGCGAACCGTTCTCATCTGCTGACGTAACCCGAAAGTTGTTACACAAGAAGTGGATTATCTTAATCATTGCATTTGTAAGCGCTGTGGCGGCATATATTATTTCGCTGCAGATGCCGGTTTATTATAAAGCATCGATCAACTGTGTTCCCTCACGGGAGGACAACTCGCTTATTCCGACTTCGGGTGGTGGTATCGGCGCTGCACTGAAGGATTTTGGATTAACACAGCTGGGTGGCTCCGGTGACAACACTTACAATTTCATTGTAGTGTTATTCACCAGAACGATTCGCGACTCCATGATTAATCGATTCAACCTTGCGGAGGAATACGAAATCAGTCGCAACAAAATGTCGCTTTTACGCGATGAGTTTGAGTCAAATCTTGAAGTCGAGTACAAGCCTGAGGGTAATTATGAGATAACGATATGGAGTCGCGACAAGGAAAAGGCTGTCCGAATGTGTTCCGAATTCGTCAGGTATGCTAACGACATTTCCAACCACATTAAGCAAGCAGACGCCATCAAGACAACGAAGTATTTACAGGCACGTATCCAGTCGTTAGACAGTTTGTACGCCATCCTGTCGGATACATTAGTCTTCTATTCCAAGACGTATAAAATTTTCTCGCCCCTTGATCAGTCGAAAGCAACTGCCACAGCGCTCACTTCGGCAAAATCGGATCTTCTTAAGCAGGAAGCGATCTTAGGCATTCTTGAGCGTTCGTATGGAGGCGCCGATCCACAGGTTCGGGTTCAGCACTTGCTGGTAGAGAATCTTCAGAAACAATACGATGACCTCATTACAAAGCCTGGGATGACAGGCGATGTAAGCCTTTCTCAGATAACTGGTATTAGCGCTCATTACATGAAGATTTCTGCTGAGCTTGAAGGGTTGGCTAAACTGAAGGCTTTTCTATTGCCAATGCTAGAACAAATGCAGCTCGACATCAGCAGAACAGCTCCAGCCTTACTCGTAGTAGATCAGCCAATACCAGCAGATAAGAAGGATCGTCCAAAGCGATTGTTAATTGCTTTAGGAACATTTTTCGGGATGGGAATTCTTTCAATCCTTTTCTTTCTCGTGCTACAAGCATGGAAAAGTTTCAAGTAGGCTGACTCAACAGAAGGCGTGAACTACCTGTTTTTATACTTGATGTTGCCTCTAAGTGCAGTAGCGCTGATATATCTGTACCTGGTTATCAAGCACCCAAAATTTTGGCTCGGAAGTTTTCTATTCAGTCTACCCCTATTCTTTTCAATCAGTGGAAAGGGCATCTCCACATTTGAAATTGTTGTTGGTGGATACTACTTCCTCTCCGTAGTCATCTGGGGCATATGGACCATGGCCAAGGGAAAGAAAATTATTCGGTCATGGGGCGATTATCTCCTTATTCTCTTCATTCTTCTGGTGCTTAGCAACAGCGTAATCGCCTATCTTAACAATGTTAAACTAATTAACTGGGCATCAGAATACTCATTATTCCTGTTGATATTGTATTACTTTCCAATTCGAGAGATCTTCGGTACCGACGATAAGTCATTCAAACAGTTATTGGTGATATTTAGCGTTTTGAGCTTGATGTTCCTTGCATTCTCGATTCAGGATTATATAAATCGTTTGCATGAGGGAAGCATGTATGCGTATCAAATCCAATCTTCCAGAAGCGTATTATTTGGACCATTCTTTGCCCTTGTAATAATCTACACAGTCCCCGTATTCTTTCACATCAAGGGATTCTGGAGCAAATTCAGCCTGTTCCTTTTAACGTTGGTCAGCAGTTTAGGATTATTACAAACATTTACGCGATCTCTTTGGGTTGCCACTCTGATTTCACTCTTTATTACAATGTGCTTTTTTACGGTCAGGCAAAATATTTCCATCGGTTTTGCAATGGTAATGATGGTACTCGTTGTGTATACAGGCGCAATGATTTACAATCCGCGACTAACAAACATTGCCGTTAAACTCATTGCTAACCGATTCGTTGCTTCTGCAGAGTTGAAAGGCGGAGACATGTCGATGGACTATCGAATTGCTGAAGCGAAAGGCGCATTTAAACAGTTGCGAGGCAATTACCTGTCAGGTAACGGCATGAGGTCAGAATTTGTACGCTGGAATATGATTGACCAGAAGCACGACAAAGGTGGATTTGTTCATTTTGGTGGAGTAAGCCAGATTTACAAGCTCGGAATACCGCTCACCATTTTGCTATTTGCAATCATGGCTAATTCACTAACCAAGGTTATTAGCTCGATCAGACGGAGAAACTTGTTTGAAAGAACCAGCCTCTATAGGGCTATTGCGATTGGGTCTCTTGGTGTGATCCCAACTTTTATATCGATGTTCTTCATGACGGGCCTGATGGAACGACGATATGGCAATGTTCTTGTGGGATTTCTATTAGCGCTTGTCTCGATTGTGCACAATAAGAGTCAGGAACTGGTTGATTCCAAGTAATACTATGAGAGCAGCCATTACCGATAAAGAATTTGGATCATCAAAGCGCCAGCGAATCTTTCAGTATGTCATTCTCGCTGTTGCAGCGATCTTCATTCTTCGGCTGGGCTGGATGCAAATTATTCAGGGAGGTGCTTATCGGCTGAAGGCTGAAGCTCAGGCAATCAAGCAGGTTAAGGTTGAGCCATTCCGTGGGATGATGTTCGATAGAAATAGACGGGCCATTGTTCAAAATGCTCCAGGATTCAGCATCACAATTACTCCGTATGAGTTCACTGACTCCGCGGCAAAACTGTTGTCTGCACTTCTTGAGGTGTCCGACTCGCTCATTTGGGATGAGGTACATCGAGCCGCCGCTTTTAATAGATTCAACCCCTCCAAAATCAGTTATGGCAGAGACATTGATTATGCCGTCCTGTCTTTTATTGAAGAACGCCGCGATGAACTTCCGGGAGTCGACATCATCATCGATCCCAAACGCCTGTACGCATTCGATGGCAACGCGTCGCATTTACTTGGCTATACACGCGAAGTAAGCGAATGGCACTTGAAAAATCTTGGTGATTCATACGACCCTGGCGACATAACGGGACAGACTGGTTTGGAAAAGGCATACGAACAAAGCATTCGCGGACAAAAAGGATTCCAGTTCATCGCAGTCAACAACAAGGGTCGGCGAGTTGCAAAATTCAACGATGGCAAGAGCGATATCGAGGCAAAGGAAGGGAATGATTTATACCTCGGATTAGATACTGACCTGCAGGAACTTGCCGAGAAACTTATTGCGCCACACAACGGTGGTGTTGTAGCATTGGATCCGGCAACTGGTGAAATACTTTGTTATGTGAGCTCACCGGATTACGATCTGCGTCAGTTTTCGGGAAGAACCTCTCGCAAATATTTCAACGCCCTCGACAAGGATGCCAAGAAACCGTTGTTCAATAGAGTTAGTATGCCGCAATACTCTCCCGGTTCAACGTGGAAGCCCCTTATGGCTTTAGCCGCACTACAGGAAGGCATTATTACACCCACATCTAAATTGTACTGCGCAGGGGGCTATCAATACGGCAATCGGTTCGCACGATGTCATGGCGGCGTTCATGGTTCCATCGACCTGAAAACAGCGCTTACCGTTTCATGTAACGCCTTCTTCTATCAGCTTGGAGTTAAGCTTGGCATGGACCGGATTCATTTCTACGGCAATGCCTTTGGGTTCGGTAGAAAGACCAATGCAGACATCACCGAAGAATCCAAGGGTATTATGCCCGATAGCGCCTACCTCAACAGACAGTGGGGTAAGGGTAATTGGACAGACTACGTCGTAATGAACTGGGCTATCGGTCAGGGTGAGCTTGCTGTAACTCCTCTGCAAATGCTGTCCTACATTGCCGCAATTGCCAACGAAGGAACATGGAATCAGCCACATGCAGTGCGCGCCATGTATGACAAGACATTGAACAAGATGCTCACGTTTACTTATGCGAAAAACGAAATCCCGATCGACAAAGAACATTTTCTAACGGTTAAAGAAATGTTGCGTTCTGTTGTTGCCTCAGGAACAGGCAAAGGCATAGATATTCCAGGACTCGACGTCTGCGGTAAAACCGGTACTGCGCAGGCACTGCCTGGACAGAAAGACCAATCATGGTTTATATGCTTTGCACCGATGAACAATCCTAAGATTGCATTGGTAGTAACTGCTGAAGGAGGTGGATTTGGTGCAACAACAGCACTGCCTATAGCTCGTAAACTTCTTGAACAATACCTGCTTGATAAATGGCCTGAAGGACTGGAGCGCGATTCTACTTGGATTCAGCAGGGCGGCGTTGTATCGGATTCGGCATCTACAAACCCACAGGTCCCAACCCTTAGAGGTCCTTTTGCGCCTGAACTCAAACCCAAGACAGTTAAAAGACATCAACCTCCGATAGCTTCAGCCTCGCTCAAGTAGAATATGTAGAAGTTTACTAGAAGTTGCCGGGAGAAACGCCGGGAGAAACGCCGGGAGAAACGCCGGGAGAAACGCC
>JAGVJW010000042.1 GCA_020050895.1 bacterium
ATGTCGTCCGCTGTGTTGACGACCGATACCGATTCAGTTTCAATCATGAGTTAGGACAAGGCTCCTGCACGTCCGCGAATTTTTCCTGTCTTCATAAAGCCGTCGTAGTGACGCATCAGGAGATGGGACTCAACCTGTTGCAATGTGTCTAGCGCAACACCAACAATGATGAGAAGACTCGTACCGCCAAAGAACGAAGCAAATACTGGCGGCACCTTTAGCACCTGCATGGCAAACGTTGGCAGTATTGCTACCAGCGCCAGAAATATTGCTCCAGGCAGCGTTATCCGTGTGAGAATGTTCTCGATGTATTCCGATGTGGCGTTACCTGGCCGCACACCGGGAATGAAACCGCCATTCTTTTTCATGTTGTCTGCAACTTCTTTCGGATTGAACGCAATAGCCGTGTAGAAGTATGTAAAAAAGAGGATCATCAATCCGTACGTAGCTGCATAGACAAAATTCCTTTCGCTGAATGTGTGTGCCACACCTTGCCAGAATGTGCTGTCAGGAAAAAAGCTTGCAATGGTTGCCGGTACAAACAAAATAGATTGTGCAAAGATGATGGGCATTACGCCAGCTGTGTTAACGCGAAGCGGGATGTACTGCGTTGTGCCGCCGTATACCTTTCTGCCAACCTGCCGTTTTGCATACTGGACAGGAATTCTGCGTGCCCCTTGTGTTACCAGGATGACTGCAGCAATAATTCCCGCAAGGAACACAACCATAACGAGATCGACAACGACGTTTCTCGACCCTGCCTGAATAAGTTGTATTTCCTGAGAGACTGCCGTTGGAAATCTTGCAATAATGCCAATGAAGATGATCAGTGAAATACCGTTCCCAAGCCCCCTATCAGTAATCTGCTCACCTATCCACATCAGGGCAATTGTACCAGACGTCATGATGAAGATCGAACCCAGAATCCACAACATGCCTGCATCGGGAACCACGGATGCACCGCCAGTGCCAACAGTTGTACCTGCAACTTTTACCGCAACGCCCCACGCCTGGAGGGCAGCAATTGGAACTGTTAGAAGCCGCGTATACTGATTGATTTTACGGCGGCCGTCTTCACCGCTCCGCTGAAGTTTCTGCAGCTCGGGCAGTACCACTCCTGCAATCTGCAAGATGATGCTTGCAGAGATGTATGGCATGATGCCAAGCGCGAAGATGGCAGCGTTCGAAAACGCTCCGCCTACGAACATGTCGTACAAACCAAAGATTGTCTTGCTATCGCCGAGTGCCCCACCCGATGCCTTCAGCATTTCGACGTCGACACCCGGAATGGTAATGAAAGCGCCAATTCGAACAGCAATGAGGGCAATCAGGGTAAACAGCAGGCGCTTACGCAGCTCTTCTATCTTGCCGATATTCCTGATGGTCGAAATAATGTTAGCCATTGGTGCTTACGGCTCCTCCAGCCGATTCAATTTTCTGTTTTGCTGATGCAGAAATCTTATCAACTGCAACATTCAGTTTTGCCGTAATCTCGCCATTGCCTAAAACCTTTACTGGTTGCAGGCGCTTGCGGACGGCACCGATTTTGTAAAGAACATCATTGTTAACTGTTCCATCTGGAAACATTTTTGCATCGGCAAGTTTTTGCAAAACCGAAACATTGATTTCCTGATATTCAATACGGTTAATATTTGTAAATCCGAATTTTGGAAGCCGGCGCTTAAGAGACATCTGACCGCCTTCGAAGCCTGGGCTTTGGCTAAAGCCACTGCGTGATTGGTGCCCCTTGTGTCCGCGCGTAGACGTGCCTCCATGTCCGGATCCGGCACCACGTCCAACACGCTTCTTCTTATGCCGCGAGCCGACTGCCGGAGAGAGATTTCCAATGTGTTTCATAGCCGTCCTCAGTCGTTCACTTCTTCGACAATGATGAGATGCCGCACCGCCTGCACCATCCCTTGTATCTGCGGGTTGTTGGGCTTGACAGTTGATTGATTCGGTCTGCCCAAACCCAGTGCCTTTATTGTAGCCTTATGTTTCTTAAGAGCGCCGATGACACTCTTTTTTTGTGTGATCTTCAATTTCATGTTTATTCCTGCACTCTTGCTCTTTTACCGCAATTCCGTCAGCCGTGAATAATCTTGTCAATCGAAACGCCACGGCGTCCAGCTACCGATACGGCATCTTCCAGCTGCATCAACGCATTCATGGCCGCCTTAACCGTGTTGTGCGGATTGGACGAACCCATGGATTTCGTAAGAACATCCTTTACCCCAGCAAGTTCAAGGATGGCGCGAACACCACCTGCCGCAATTACACCCGTTCCAGGCGTAGCTGGCCGTATCAAGACTTTTGCAGCTCCAAACCTACCCGTAACCTCGTGGGGAATCGTACCATCCTGGACACGAACTTTAAGCACGCTCTTTTTAGCTGCTTCGGTTGCCTTTGTAACTGCATCGGATACTTCGCCGGCCTTCCCTAAACCATAGCCAACATGGCCGTTTTCGTCGCCAACAATCACGATAGCAGAAAAATTGAAACGTCGGCCGCCTTTTACAACCTTTGCCGTCCGCCCAACATAAACGATCTTGTCCTTAAGGTTGAGATCTGAAACTTTTTGTTTTGCCACAAACGTTCTCCGGTAGCTCAGTTAATTAGAATTCCAGACCGTTCTCGCGCGCTGCTTCTGCCAGTACGCGAACACGTCCGTGATACAGGAATCCGTTCCTGTCGAACGACACAGAACTAACATTAGCTGCCTTTGCACGCTGTGCCAGTACGACGCCAACAATTTTACTCTTATCCGACTTCGACATTCCATCAGTAATCTGTGATTTTACCTCCGGCTCTGTAGTC
>JAGVJW010000161.1 GCA_020050895.1 bacterium
AACCTTGTTCTTCAACCGCCATGCCGGGTATTCGTAATACCCGGCATGGCGGTATTTGGCGGTTTTTGCGGATGATTTCTGTGGATATCTAGTGGAAATGTTTTATCGGCTCACCCTTCAACCCAATCTCCAACATTGCGCTAATCCCAATGTCCAGGTGCAGACCAGCCCACTGCTCTGTTACCAGCCTGTCGGACTCTTCTGTCTTCACACCCTCTGGCATCACGGGCACATCGCTTACAAGCAGCAATGCACCACGGGGAATGCTGTTCTTATGTCCAACGATGAATATCGTCGCCGTCTCCATATCAATTGCAAGGCAGGATAACTCTCGAAGACGCTGACGGAACAACTCATCCCATTCCCAGACTCTTCGGTTTGTTGTGTACACAACGCCTGTTCTGTATTCCTGGTTGTATGCCAGCACTTTATCGGAAACGAACTTGTGAAGTTTGAATGACGGTAATGCAGGTACTTCCTGTGGGAAGTAATCATTGCTTGTTCCGTCGCCCCTTATCGCTGCAATCGGCAGAATGAAATGTCCGATTTGTGTTGAGTCCTTTAGTCCGCCACACTTGCCCAGAAAGAGTACACCTCGCGGCATTCGCGCAACAAGCAGATCCATGATGAGAGCTGCATTAGGCGATCCGATACCATAGTTGATTATGGACAGGCCTTCGGTGTTTGTTGCTGTTTGCATCGGCCGATCCAATCCCTTGATGTCGACATTGAAGCGCTGGGCAAAACTCTCGACGTACGATTTAAAATTGGTGACCAAAATATAATCACCAAAATCATCGATTTGTGTACCTGTATATCTCGGCAACCAGCTTTTGGCAATCTCAACCTTTGTTGTCATGCACCGAAATTACGCGAACCTTTGCCGCTTGATGATGGTTGGTTGGTGAGAATGGTAATTTTGTGATCATGACGTTAATTGAGCGTGTTGCTCAACTTGAATATTTTCTACGCCCCCTTCTGTCGACGTTGCCTCCATCTCTTGCTGTTAAAGTTTTTTCAAAGGGGCGCCGCTGGTTTGTTGAACGCTTCGCTGAGGATGACGGCACATTCATCGATGACACTGTGCATCGCAATTCAGTTAGAGCGTGGAACCTGTTTTTTAACCGACCGATTTGGAATGCAGCAGGCATGTTCAAAAACGGTGTGGGGTACTCAGTTGTTAGTAGGCAGGGGGCTGGGGCATTTGTGGGTGGGACAACAACGTCCCGAGCGCGCATCGGTAACCGATCGAACGGATGTATCCTGCCTGCTGTTCCTTATAGCCGATCATCTTCTGCTTCGAACTGGCTAGGATTGCCTAATCATGGTCACGCTGCAGTTGCAAAACGTATTGCTGCAATTGAGAAAGTGCATGGATGTCCAGTGGGAATCAGCGTAGCGGCCGAGCCTGGACTTCACGAAAATGATGCACTACCTGAACTTGTCGAAGGCATGTTCATGTTCCATGATGCAGGCGTGGATTATATCGAACTCAACGAGAGCTGTCCCAACGTTGAGCAGCGCACGACATCTCTTCTCGATGAACATTTAATTAACCGTCTCGAATATGTATCGCACCACTTTCTCGAAAAACGCGAACGTCAGGTTCCGGTTATCGTTAAGTTTTCCGTTGATACCGATGCTCGTTTATTGCCGGAACTCATTCAAACACTTGCAACGTTGAGTTACGACGGCATCATTCTTGGGAATACGTCGACACTCTATAAGGAAAAACGTGAACTCATTGCTCCGCCAGACAGGGCGATGTATGATTTCTTTACAAATTCTTTTGGAGGGGGCTTAAGCGGCGCAGTCGTAAAACAGGATTCGCTCGCTTTGGCAAAACGTGCCGTCGAAATTGTTAACAATATGTACATTCGTCAGGAATTCCATGTTGTACGGTGCGGCGGTGTATCGTCGGCTGCCGATATCACCGAGGGACAACAACATGGCATCATGCTTAATCAATGGTATACCGGCTATTTCGAGCGGTTTGCCAAGTATGGCCATGCGGTTTATAAAAACCTTGATGCCTGAATAATTTTACAGTCTTGATGCCTGGATGATGTTACAGTAGCGATTGCAACCCATCTACAGTGCATTTCATAATCCGGACCGTTTCATTCGTTTTTGAACTAGCGCAGCAGAGACGCTGTCAAAAAATGTTTTTAACAACTGCGGAGTTCTCGACATACTCCGCAGGTCGGCAGCAAACTCAGTACTATCGTACCCATACGATTGTAGAATCGAGTCGTTCTTGTGCTTCACAACGCCGGAGTCGGTGAACACCTCACGCACTACAACAACATCGGAATATGCTTCGACAAGCCGGCGATCCGGTAGTGCCGTTTCCGTACACCCCACGGCAATAAACAGTATGATGACAGTAAATCTCATGATACAAATTTCGATAATTCAAAGCTTCTAACGTTGGAAAAACGTTTTACAGTCTTCCGATGTATTTACGAGTACATTCCGTTGAATTAATAAATGTCTTCCGATGTATTTACGAATTCATTCCGATGTATTCACGACTTCATTCCAATGTACTTGCGAATTCATTCCGATGAATTTGCGAAATCATTCCGTTGTATTTACGAATTCGCGGATAATCCATATAAGCTCATTCAATATCATTGCCGTTGCGCCCCATAGCGGAACTTCGGGATGGACGTTCCACATAGGAACGTTGGCATCAACTCCACCCAGTGTTCTCTTCCTAACAACAACTGATTCCGGATCTAAAAACGATGTAATAGGCACATCGAAAATTTCTCGCACTTCTGCTTCACTGATAACATATTCCTTAGGTCGCTGAATGATTCCCACTATGGGCAACACAATTGAATTAGATGGCGGTATGTAGGTGGGCGTAAGTGAGCCAAGTATTTGAACCGATCCAATATCGATTCCCGTTTCTTCGTGCATTTCTCTGAGAGCTGCGTCGGCCTCAGTTTCATCCGCTTCAATCATTCCTCCGGGAAATGAGATTTGACCCTTATGCGACCGTATGAGTTCACTCCTTACCGTAAGCAACACGTTGGGAAAGGCATGCGGCATGGCAATGAGCGGCACAAGGACAGCGCTCCTGCGAGCCCCTTCCCATACACCCCGAAGCCTAACCTCTGCATCTGGTGTGTCGGGTATAAACTCGCGATGTGCTTTCGCGCCAGGCAATTCACTATGCAGTCTCACCCTGAGAAAATCTTCAAGTGTCATGAGTCGAAAATCGTATATCGCAAAATGAACACGGCAAAATGCCACTCGTATTTCTTTCTGAATTAACTTCGTTCATGACGCTGCTCAGCGATGCACTGCACAATCTGGAAGTCCTGGAAATAGTTGGCTCGGCCGAGGTGGCTTTTCTTAATGTGAACAACGACTCGCGTCTCGTAAAGCCACAGGATGTCTTCGTTGCCATTAAGGGGAGCGCATCCGACGGTCACAATCACATTCAGCAATCGGTAGAAGGTGGCGCAACGGTAATCATCGGAGAACGTTCTGCCAGTGATGTCGATTTTGGTAAGGGGCGTGTAGGACGCGACGTTGCATACGTTCATGTTCGGGATTCGCGGTTGGCGTACGCCCATTTGCTGTTGCACACAATCACGGGCATACAACAGGCGCTGCAGGGTATCAGGTTCATCTGTGTTACAGGAACCAATGGTAAGACAACGGTGGCAACCATTCTCGAACAGTTGTATACGTTGGGTGGAAGCTACACGGGCTTCATTGGAACAACAGGAATTCGGTATCACGATTCTTCGGGTGAATATAACACACTCGGCAACTCCCACACAACGCCTGATACTAAACATTTATACGAAACCATCGTTGGCATGTACAGCCATGGCGTCAGAACCATCGTCATGGAAACTAGTTCGCACGCACTCGAGCAACATCGCGTTTATGGCATTCCGTTCCATGTTGCAGCCTTCACCAATCTGACTCACGATCATCTGGATTATCATGGGTCAATGGAAAATTATGCCCGTTCCAAGAAAAGCTTATTCAATTCCCTCGGCATCAACAGCAAGGCAATCGTTAACGGCGATGATGATTGGACGCCGTTTTTAACGCGTGACTGTAAGGGGCAGGTAGTAAGTGTTGGGAGAGGATCGTTAAACGATATATGCATTGTACAAGAGAACGTATCGAGCAACGGCTGCACATTTGGTCTCACAGCTTCTTCCATTATACAGCACCAAGCTTTTGCTGACCTTGACGACAGCCAGCCCCTTTACTTCACAATCCCTCTCATAGGTCGGTTTAATATTTTTAATGCAGCTCTTTGTGCCGTGGTGGCAATGCTTGATGGCATGCCTGCTCAGAGTATCAGACAGTTTCTTGCCAGTGTTCAAGGTCCGCGAGGGCGGATGGAGAGCATCGACCTGCCAACCGGTGCTGTGGCAGTTATAGACTATGCCCACACACCCGATGCACTCGACAAAGCGTTGCGAACACTAAGGGAAATTATGGATCCCAACCAGCGCCTTCATATTGTATTTGGCTGCGGAGGCGATAGAGATAAATCGAAGCGTCTTGACATGGGGTTTATAGCCTGCAACATCGCCGATGAAGTCTGGCTAACCAGCGACAACCCGAGAACTGAGGACCCCTTGCAGATCATCGAGCAGATTGTTGAGGGATGCAGGCGAAGCAACAACCAAAATGTACATGTGTACGCAGATCGTCGGGAAGCAATAGAACGTGCACTCACCACTGCTGAACCGCACGACGTTATTCTCATTGCCGGAAAGGGGCATGAAGATTATCAGATCATCGGCGACGAAATCCTTCCGTTCAGTGATCGAAAGGTAGTGGAAAACATTTGCAAAGCTTAACTCCATGAACGCCATGCCGGGTATTACGGATACCCGGCATCATGCTAAATCTGTTGTTTTTTGTTTTACGTGGTCCCCCAATTCTTCGCAGCACCGCCATTACAAAACAGCGATACCGATTACTCGATTTGCAGCACCGCTATTGAAAAACAGCGATGCCATTAACTCCAATTGAGTTGTCGGTTTTGGGGGGTAAAAATCGGACTACAAACAA
>JAGVJW010000130.1 GCA_020050895.1 bacterium
GGCGGGCAGCGGCAGCGTGTTGCCGTCGGCAGAGCCATTGTGCGCAAACCGCGTGTGTTCCTCTTTGATGAACCCCTTTCAAATCTCGATGCTCAGTTGCGTACACACATGCGAACAGAATTGAAAAACCTGCAGAAGAGTCTTGGCGTTACGGCCGTTTACGTCACGCACGATCAGGTGGAAGCAATGACGATGAGCGACAGAATGGCTGTTATTAACGATGGTGCGCTGCAGCAGGTTGGAACTCCTTCGGAAGTGTACTGCACACCTGCAACAAAATTCGTTGCAACTTTTACTGGTAGCCCACCGATGAACATGATACCATGGAATGGAAAATTTCTTGGCATCCGGCCGGAGCACATTACCGATGTTGGCGCAGAAGAAGCATTCGAACTGCAGGCTTCGATTATTGCTTCTGAGTTCATCGGCCACGAGTGGCTAGTTCATGCAAACGTTAACGGTACAATGGTTATTCAGCGTAAAACCCATGAGCCTGTTGCAGTGGCGCCTGGAACAGCCACAACGTGGTGGGCGCCGGTTAGACATATTTGCTGGTTCCAGTAAGATGCTCAGTAAGAATAGAATCCTTTCCCCGACTTACGGCCGAAGTGGCCTGCAGCAACCATTTTTCGCAGCAGAGGGCACGGACGATATTTTGAGTCTCCAAGGCCATCATGCAAAACTTCCATGATGCTAAGACAAACGTCGAGCCCGATGAAATCTGCCAGCGTCAGTGGCCCCATGGGATGGGCCATTCCCAGCTTCATAACCGTATCGATGTCCTCTATCGATGCAATTCCCTCCATCACACAATACACCGCTTCGTTGATCATGGGCATCAGCACACGATTCGAGATAAAACCAGGATAGTCCTGTACTTCTACAGGTGTCTTACCCAGTGCCACGGCAATGTCTCGAGTTGCAGCAAACGTATCATCACTTGTTGCCAAGCCGCGGATGATCTCACACAGCTTCATCACTGGCACGGGATTGAAAAAGTGCATTCCGATGAATCGGTCGGGCCTCGATGTACCCGCTGCCAACGTTGTTATCGATATTGATGATGTATTCGATGCCAAAAGAGCCGTTGGTTTGGCCGCTTCATCAATATTTTTAAAAATTGTTTGCTTCACCTCTAACTTTTCACTTGCTGCTTCGACAATCAGATCGGCATTGTTAACCGCAGAAGGCAGATCGACAGATGTGGTAATCATAGACAACGCTTTGTCTTTTGCCTCTGCAGAAATCGCTTCCTTTTTTACCTGACGCTCGAGATTCCCTGTGATGGTAGACACAGCCTTTTGCAATGCACTATCGTTAACGTCGACAATCGTTACACTATACCCGGTAGTTGCGGCAACATGAGCAATTCCATTGCCCATCGTTCCGGCGCCGACAACACAAATCTTGTTTATACTCATGGATTATCTCGATACAATGAATCGAGCAAACTTAACGGTACTGCTCGTTTCCAGCAGAGCAGCATATACTCCCGCAGGCAGCTCGGCTACATCGATACGGCACGTCCCATCGTAGGCAAGCG
The DNA here is from genome assembly GCA_020050895.1 of bacterium. GTDB lineage: Bacteria > Bacteroidota > Ignavibacteria > Kapaibacteriales > Kapaibacteriaceae > OLB6. Next base: position 1,544 of record JAGVJW010000130.1, read on the forward strand.
CTTCACCCTGTTTAATAACATCACCCGTTGTTGCAGAGATTTGATACTTGATGGTGCCTTCCAAACCATAGGCGGAAACATTGATGAAGTCAAATGCCGGTAGAGGGCTTACATTGTCCACAACAGAGGCGCGTTCACTTACCGAAACAAAGTCCCGTCTGTCCCATGAATAGAGAACATTTCCCGTCGCAGACGACGAAATGAATGGAATCAGAATATCCCATGGCGACAATGGCATTTGTTTAGAAGCCTTGTCACCCTGATTAAAGAATTCGGCTGACCCTTCCACAACCAGTGGCATTGACCAGAGAATAATGGCGCTCTTATCATCGACTTGTGCATGCGTTGCCATCCATGTTTCCCGAATATTTCCACTTGCGGAAAGAATTTTTATGCTTTGTCCGGGGAACAGCTTCGACGCAAGGATGCTATCTACAACAATCCCATTAGATGCCTTTACCAACAATGCACCAGAAACGTTTTCATCTGTCATTAGCAAGCGATCGGCTTTGTTGCTATGCCAAATAATCTTCCGCCCCTTACCGCTTCCTGGTCCTCGTGTTGGAAGTGGCATTAGCGATTGACTCCCATCGGAATCATAACGGAGATATCCGCCGTAGGTGAATTGCTCCTCAGTGCTGGGTGGAAACGTCAACTCATTACCACGCAGGTATACCAACACACCGCTTTCGATGTCTGGCCGAACATAAATATCGATATCATTTTTTGCCTTAACGCGCAGCGACATTGTTACCTTTTCAGCCTTGAACACTACAATGAGATAGCTTGAATCGCCGGACGGTGTTGATGGTGTTGGCGTGAACACTACAACACCCATTGTTTGGTCTGGTGCAATCCACGTGTCCGTAACATCGATATCTATCCCTGCAGTGGATTCGGCTACCTGGATCTGGCGTGTGATTGATCCCAGCCACACATCGTTAAACCGGATAGTTGTCTGATTCTCCGATGTTTCTGCGCTAACCATAACTGTGGGAACCCGCGGCAAGAAATTCCACGAGCCCTCCTGGGGCTTGCTATGGGGAGTTGCAGCACCTGTTACCAGATCTACCTGAGTTATGGAAGTTGGCTGTTCTACAATTGGATAACCTTCGGCTTCGCTACAGCCCAGGTAAATAGACGTGATTTCAAATTCACCGCTGTAACGCTTGAAGGGACCGTCCTGGACCCATGTGTTTTGTGCCGCTATCTGCAAGCCCCCTACAAGAAAAAGTGTCAATGCAACCACTTGGTGCATTCGTCCCTCCGGATTTTTCTAGATGATTTGTATCGGTAAAACTACGAATCACATAATTTACAGGCACTGTGGCTGGTAAACGATTGCGGGAGCGATGATGAGCAATAACGTAAACGCGAGAAATACCTCTGCCTATGCCGAGCGCGAAAGAACGAAACGGTACTTTGCTCTGCTTGGTGTAGGCGGGACAATAATTCTCATTGTTGTGTTGTTGTTTTTTTCCAGGGTAGGGCAGGGTGAGCTTACTGTTGGTAAGAATGGGTTCACCGTGAAAATCGACAAACCTCTTATCGAACAGGTTCCAACTCGGCACGCTATTCTTAAAACAGATGGGGAACAGATTTCATATACCACTGGGAAAATTACAGACAGCATGATACGGCAAATTGAATTGCAGAATTCAGCTCCAGTTACCCCAGAACGTTTTTGGGGGAAAAACCTGATCGATAAAAGGGCTGGCTTTGTTCTGGCATCAATCGACCCCGGTCAGTGGTCGATTAAATTTGATGAAGGGGGCTATGTAGATATGCAACGAAACATTGTTGAGCTTAACTCAGCCGGAGGTGCAACGGTGAAAGTTTCGCGTACTCCAACGTCGGCATTCCCAGATTGTAAGAACGTTAAATGCGTTGTTGGCTTCGTCACCAACATCCTTGTTCAGGCAGGCGTTGCACCTCAGTACCCCGACGTATCGTACGATGATGCTTCGGGTACAGCACTGCTAACTTTTCGCAACAGGGACACGCAGGGAGAAACGTTTATAAAAATTATTCAGAAGGGTGAATATTGGTACGAAGCAACCACTGATTACAATTCTGTACTTACATCGGAAAAAACCAGGAAGGATGCACAAAAAATCGTTACATCGTTTTCTGTTACGAGTTAGTTCTCTGTGTTAAAGTTTTGGTGAGCATCCACACTCCAATTACGATAAAGGGAATGCTGAGAATCTGACCCATGTCGATTGGAAGAGCAGCTTCGAATGCTTCCTGCCGCTCTTTAAAGAATTCTATGATGAACCGCCCAGTAAAGATGATGACAAAAAACATTCCGATAAGAATCCCGGGCTTGGAAAAGGCGATTCGTTTTTTATATAAGATCCATAGCAGAATGAATACACCAAGGCAGAGAAGAGCCTCATAGATCTGTGCTGGATGTCGGCCTACTGGCAAGGCATCGACACGTTTGAACCAGAAAGCCCAAGGCACATCAGTTGTCATTCCAATGATCTCGGAATTAAATAAATTTCCAATCCGAATGAACATACCCGAAATGGCAGAAACTATTGCCAGCCTATCCAGCAGCCAGATCATTGAATACGACTTACGTTTCCGCTGAAACCACCACAGGCCGATGATTATTCCAATTGTGCCACCATGACTAGCCAGCCCGCCATGCCAAACAGCCAGCACTTCCAGTGGGTTCTGGAAAAAAATGCTTGGCTCATAAAAGATTACATGTCCCAGGCGGGCGCCAAGAACAGTGCTTAAAATCATGGTAATCGCAAGAGCTTCCAAATCTTTCAGGCTGCGCTTGTCGTCGAGAAACAACCTGCGCATGATCTGGTAGCTTACAACAAACGCCAAGGCAAACAACAGCCCGTACCAACGGGGTTGCAGTGGCCCAACGGTAAAGATTATGGGGTCGACATTCCACTCAATCATGTACGAAGGCAATCAGTCGCCAAGATCAGCATCCTGAAGTGGAGTTTCAATAATAACCTGCACCGTTCTGTTGAAGAACCTTCCTTCGGGAAGGTCATTCGTGTACAACGGTTCCTCTTCACCTGTCCCACGAGAATTAAGGGAATTATACTTACCGCCTGTGGTAGAATTAATCCCTGTGTACACCGTTTTTGCGCGACGTTCGGAAAGGCCCGCGTTGTGAGTGTCCATACCAACAACGTCGGTCTTACCTTCCACTTTAATATCTGAGCTTGCCTTAACCCTTGGGTAGACGTACTCACGCAGAATTCTCTCATTCATTGGGCCGGCATCTGAACGGTCAAATGGGAACAAGATCAGATTATATTTCTCAAGCGTCTTGCCAAGCTCTTCGCTGGCAGTTGTAACCAGCTTCCTGGTGGCAACGCGCTTTACAGGAACTTTCACCGTGTCTGACCGACATTCTGTCCCATTCTTTGAGACCACAATCAGTTGAGCAGAATAGGGTGACACCAAATATTCTACAGCATCTGTGTTCTGCCGCTCGGATGGATGCTCGCCATCGTCGTTATGCCAATTCCACACGGTAGATGGCTGAGATGTACCAACATCGGTAAGAGTTTTCCAGTGCTTTCCCTGACGCCAGATTTCAACGCGACGGTTTGCAACAATTGAACTGTCGATGCCGTTCTTCATCGTCCACGTCATTTCGAGAGGTGACGGGAACGTTGTTGGGTCGTTATCAAGGATGGGGCGCGACACCTGCCAAACATCTTCATCACTGCCTGTAAACCGAAGTTCTGTTCTGCGGTTCTCAGTCATACCGAGGGAATCTTTAGGATTAGATTTTACTTCTGGATAGCCCCTTGCAGAAATCTTCATACGGCTCTCATCGATCTTCCAGATATCCCGCAGATAATTGTAAACAAGTTGAGCTCTGTCTTTTGGCAGCGACGAATTCTTGTCTTCGTTGAGTTCGTCCACGCAGCCAACTAATTCAACTTTAACATCGGGATGCTTGGTGAGCCTATAGCCATAAATATTCAAAACGTGATAGTACTTCTGCAATGTACCTCCAGGAACCCTTTCATCATTGAAACCGGCTGTTTGACTTGCATTTCTGAAGATGGTGTACCGACTGGGAAACTGGGAGTTTCCGAGGTCAAAAAATATGTATGGAAGCAACGGATATAGAGTGATACTTGCACGCTCTTCCAGGACAAGACCCCTGAACCCGTCGTTTTTCTTTTTCGACCAATCGGAGAATGCCATTTCAGCTCCAAGAACAGGGCGCTGACCAAGCATGATTGTTTTACGGATTTCAAGGTGAGAATCAGCTTCGGTTTGATCGAGAGTTTTACCAGGATCCTTAACCGGAATTGTTACACTTCGCTCTCCGTATGCTGGCGAAAAGGCAGTTACGGTATACACTACGGAATCTTCCCGGATTGCCTTCTGGCCGTAATCGTCGTCGGTAACTATGATGTTCGATTCGATATGCGCATTGTCAACACTATCCCTTGTTGTCTTACCCGTTTTAGGGTTCTTATAGGTAAGTCTTGCTGGGATACCAAGTCCGGTACATTCGTCAATAACGTTAACAATAATGTTCACAGCACGGAAATACGATGGAATGAATGCCATGAAGATGTCTAATTCACCCTGCCATCCGGAAAGGTCTCGCCTGCGCGAAGAGAAATACAACACATCGCCTGAAGCCGGCAGTGTAATGAATTGTTCATCCTCGGATGTGTTGATGGGAGCGGGCAGGGCTTCAACCTTGGTCCATCGGTCGCGTCCCGCCCTATCCTTCTCGCCTGAACGTACAACCTTGTAAAAATCCAGTCCTCCAAGATTCGGCTTGTGCTTGTTGGAAGCGAAGAACAGTGTGTTCCCGTCGGCCGCAATGAATGGAGAAACTTCTGTTCCGTCGGTATTTACATCGGGACCAAGATTTACTGCTGGCTTCCATTCCTGAAGTTCATCATCCCAATCAGAGTACCAGATGTCGGTATCATCCTGACCCTCACCACTGGGATTTGTGGGAGATGGTCGGTTAGAGGTAAAAAACAGTCTGTCTTTTCCGGGAGAGATCGTAGGCTGAGAATCCCAGTACTCGGAATTCACATTGCGTCCTAAGTTGCTCGGAGTACTCCAATGGTCACCTTCAATGTTGGCAACGTATATATCGCAGTCTCCCAAACCATCTTCTCGATTGCAACCTGTGAAGTACAATGTCTGCCTGTCTGCAGCAATCGAAGCAACACCTTCGTTCCATATAGTGTTCACACCAGCATCTACGGTGTCGATGTTGTACGGTGGTGAGAACACAGTATCAAGGTTGTGTTCCTTCCTCACGGCCCAAAAGTCGTGAGAAAAATCACCCTCGCGTGTAATCCTGCTTCCTTTGCGGTTCGACACAAAGTAAAGCGTTTTACCATCGGCGCTGACGGTTGGACCGTAATCCAAACCACCATGGTTGATTGCAGGGCCAAGGTTGAGAATTCGAATTCTCGCCGGATTGTCAAGTACTCCAATTGCGGTTGGATCATCCACTGCTGCCACGGGATCGATCGTAACGCTAAATAAGTTGAGTTCCTCGGCTGGGCGTTTTGCCGATACAGAATTCAACATTGTAAATAGCCCCAAACAAAGTAAAGCTACTCTAAAAACCATACACATCCCGTTCATATGATGTCGTGGCTGATAATCACACCAGAGGTATAAATTCGATTCGCGCATTCTGCTACGAACTGAAAAAATAGGCATTTGTGGAAAACCCCCAAAGTAGATTCTAAATAATTAATCTGCATTCCAAGAATATTTGAAGTGATCGCACTGAAAAACCCCCACCCGTGGAGTTCACATTTGTCAGTGGTTGTATGTATTGTATTACTGGGCTCAAATACAGTGTGCGGCTAAGACTAAATTCAAGTCCGCCAGCCATTGCGATCCCTGCCTGAAAAGACTTTATATCCTTCAGGGGCCCATCCTGCAGCACGATGGAGCCATTTGTAGCGCCGGGAATTGATGCTGTTGCCATTTCTCCGTTGGGAAAAGTAACGCTATCACTCTCCAGAGACTTGGTATACTTCAAGTTTGAACTCACAATGTAGGAAAGGGGCACACCAACCCGGACAAATAACAACTTGAAGAAATTATACTTCAGGTATGGCATGGCAGTAACATACCCAATAGATGCCACAGCAGAATTGTTAAACGTGATGGGTACGGTGTATCGTGCTCCAGTGCTGGGAGACTGTTGAACCACACCTTCAATTTCGGTAAACCTGCCTTCAATGCTTTTATCTTCAAATCCCAGCGCAACACCCCATGTAAGCTGCGACCTTGTGAGCCGTTCAAAGAGAGCGCCAAAAGCGTATCCTGTTTTAGCTCCGCCAGTGAACTCGCAAAGACAGTCGGTAACGATTGTTCCTCCCTGACCATTGAATGACGGCCCTGCATATACACCAATCTGATCGTACACCAAGAGCTTTCTGGCTCGAAGGGGATCGGATTCGAGAACATTCTCCTGGGCATATAGGTGGTATGTGCTGCTGAAAACCGCACAACAAAGGACGATGAGGCGGATATATGCTAGCGTACAGTGGTACAAATTTTGGATGGTACGGTGATGACGGAACTTCAATCTAAAACAGGAGATCAGCATTAGCAAGCTTTCATGTTTTGGTATACTTGCGTTCTATGCCTCACGATCAAGCACCTTTGAATTCAGCTACCGAGCCCCTTTCCATTCCCATAACTCCTTCGAGCGATTTATCTATGTTTGAATCGGCACGCTGGATAGCTGTAAAATTACTTTCCCGGTACGAGAATAGCGATTCGTTCATAGACAAGCTGCTCGATGCTGAGTTACGGCGTACGGACATGCTGCCGCCCGATCGGGCACTGGTAACTGAGCTCGTAAATGGAGTTGTTCGGTGGCTGTCGAGAATTGACTGGATCCTTACCGGGTTCTATCACGGTGAATTCACAAAGTGCATGCCCATCGTTAAAAATTCAATGCGAATTGCTTTGTACCAGATGCTCTTTCTATCCAAAATCCCGCCGCCTGCCGCTATTAATGAATCGGTTGAGCTTGTTAAGAAAATAAAAGGGGATAGGCATGCTGGAATTGTAAATGGTGTGTTACGGAATATTCTGCGCAACATCAGCAACATAAGATATCCGTTGCGTGAAGAAAACGAAGTGCTCCACCTTTCTGTGCACTCGGCACACCCACAGTGGATGGTCCGACGCTACGTGATGCGCTATGGAGGAGAGGAAGCTGAGCATCTGCTAAACGCAAATAACGTCAGACCGTCAATTACTCTCCGAATTAACAGTTTTCGCTCATCAATTGAGGAAGTCACTCACGCACTTAACAATGCTGAAATCAGATTTGAAGCGTCGGCTATTCATCCCGGCAGTATTTTGATCACCTCGCTTCGCGATGTTAGATCGCTTCCAATCTTCGTAGAAGGTAAGGTGTCGGTACAGGACGCAAGTGCAACACTGTCCGTAATACTTGCCGATCCAAAACCGGGAATGCTTGTTTACGATCTTTGCTCTGCTCCCGGCGGTAAGGCTGTACACGCTGCTGAACTCATGAAGAACACAGGCAGGATTGTGGCGTTGGAAGTGTATGAATCAAAACTGAGATTCATTGATGAGAACGCTCGTCGGTCGGGTATAACAATTATTGAACCGGTTCAGGGAGATGCCCGCGAATTTGCTCCCGATGAGCTAGCAGATGTGGTGATGGTTGATGCACCGTGCACGGGGTTGGGTACGCTAACAAAGAAGCCAGATATTAAATGGCGACGTTCACTTGATGATGTGAGAAAAATGTCCGTGCTTCAATATGATATTCTCAACCATGCAGCAACCGTTGTTAAACCCGGTGGACGCATTGTTTACAGCACGTGCACCATTGAGCCAGAAGAGAATGAAGATGTTGTTCTGAAGTTTTTATCCTCTCATTCGGATTTCGAGTTGGAACCTGCAGAACAAGTTCTTCCGTCTGAGGTCTGTTCTAAAGGTTTTATGCAGACGTATCCATATAGACACAAATCCGACGGTGCATTTGCAGCCAGACTTAAACGCAAATTCTGAGTATTTCCTACGGACGAATATCAATCATTCAACCATCAATAAGCTGAGATAAGGAGCATTCGCATGAAATATTTCCGTACAAGCATCACTGCAGTAGTTGCCGTGACTATTATATCGTGTTCCCCAAAGGAAGAACCGAAACCTATGGACGAAGGAATGCCTTCAAATCATGAGAACATGCAAATGGCTCCTGATACCACGAAGAAGGATTCAATGAAAGATCAAGAACACGATGATATGAAGCATGAAAAGGATGCTTCAAGCGCCAATCCAAAACGGCAGGAGATAAAATCGGTAACTACGCAGGAAAAATCTGTCCGTATTGATGAGCAACCTGCTGTAAGTACACAGGAAATTGTGAGAGACACATCTGGCTCTAAGAAAGTAAAAAAATTGAGCAGACCCAGGTAGTACCTGGATCTGCTCATTCACTGCATTAAAACTTTTTTTACTGTGGTGCGCTGTACCGGATGTTCTTCGATCGCGGGAATGGTCCGGGCTTTTCGGCAGAAGCATAAGGAATATTCACTGCTTCCTGGTACGAGACTTCGACTTCGATGAATCTATTAGGGGCGGTGCCTCTTATCAGCCTGCCATCAATATTCTTTTTAATCATTACCTTGGCGAAGTTTCCGCTTTCGGTCTTTACCACAAACGCAATTTGTCTGCCAGCAGCATCGTCGGCGGTAAAGTCAACCATGACTTCATCAAGTGTTGCAGAACTAGCAAGGTCTA
>JAGVJW010000007.1 GCA_020050895.1 bacterium
ATCGTCTTCCGTGATATCAAACGCATCTACTGCAGCGGATATGTTTGAAGTCAAATTTTTGTGCGTCAGCATTACTCCTTTTGGATTCCCTGTAGTCCCGCTTGTATATATCAAGGTCAGAAGATCTTCGGGTCTTACTCGCTCGGCCATCGTCTGGAATTTTTCCCTGCGAACGTTTTTGTCCGAGACCATGCGCCCAAGAATAACGACTTCTTTGAAGGCCATGATAAGTCTCCGAGTGCCTGGGCCACTCACAACACCATATCTGTGGCTGATTTCGTTAAGAGTGGCATCATCTACTTGATTGATGATGATAATTGTGTTTAACGAGGGAACCTGCTCACGTACTTCGAGGATCTTGCGTAGCTGAAGTTCCGTCGACACTATTACGGAATGAATCTGACAATCGTTAAATATCCAAGCTTCCTGGTCGGGAGTGAGCGATGTGAATATGGGAACGTCTACTGCACCGAGTGCAGTGAGTGCAAAATCTGCAATAGCCCATTCTGTTCGGTTTTCACTAACGATGCCAACTCTTTCCCCTGGAACTACTCCTAGCTGAAGTAAGCCCAGAGCAAAACATTCAACTTCATCGAGAAGCTCATCGTGTGAAAATGTCGTCCACTTCCCCTCTGATTTTTTTGCATAGGCAATCTTGTCAGGCTTTCCGTAGAACCTGCCACATACTTCTATAAACATGCGCGGAATCGTGGAAGACATCACCATTGTAATAACTGTAACCTAATCAAAAAATGACCACGTTACTGAAAACCGAATATCGCGGATGATGTAGGGGGCAATGGCTGTAGTATACCATCGCTGCGCAAAAATATTTTCGTAGGCTATTCTTACCGATGCATTTCCCAAGCTTGCCTGTAAAAACGCATCTACTCCATTTACAGCCCAACGCTGAACATCGGCGGGCGATATATATGTCCAGGTTAATGGCACGTATTGTATGGATGCCGTTGGCGATGTAACCTTTCCAGTTGCGCCTAGACGGATACTGTTCAATCCAGTCTGATACACAAATGAAACAGTCAGCTCACCCAGCAGTAGTGGGAAACGCCTCGTAGAATCTGTGACGTTAGGCTGATAATGTGATCGGATCATCGGTTGAAACTCAAGCCACCAACCTCGTCCGGATCCAATTCCCGCCTCCTCGATAATGGTACCCGTCCTGATGTTTGCATACACATAGGCTCCACCGAGAGTCTGAGCTGGTCCGTTGATTGTTGTCGTTTTTCGAATTCGCTGAAGCGAATCCCGATCCGAGAACGTAACCAACGGCGCATCTTCAACTCTGTAGAATACAATGGCGCCGACGTCAAATAATGACGCTCGTCTTTTAAAAGAGAACGAAAGCACAGACTGGCGTTCCGGTTGTAGCGAAAGTCCTTCTGCTGGAGTCGGTGCACGTTGAATGGTGGAAGCATCGAGTATCAGGGACGTGCCTGCAGATTTCCAAGACATACCAAATCCGGTTCCCGACAAAATTGTATTATTTACAATTGTTGCTCTACCCGCCGCAAAGAGCGTAAACGAAGAAACCGGGATAGTGAGGTGTGCAAAGAGTTGTGGGCGGTAGTCGTTTACTGCGCTATTGTATACAGTAGAATCAAGCAGAACTGCATCAATACCAGCGCCAAGATTTAACGTAACGTCTTCAACATGATGTTCGCTACGCACAAGCGCTCCGTAATGCCTAGATAAAAATGTGATGTTGCCAATTGTGTCGGTCGGAGATGTAGATAATGTTGAATCGCGGATTCTCAGCATATCGTTTGTTGATGTATAAACCTGCGCTGTAATAGAGTGCGTTCGCTCTACTGAAAAGAAGTGCGTTGCCGTAAGTGTTACATCGTGACGGCGTGATTCATCCGTCAAGCCGTTGAATACTGTAGGTGCTGTTCGTTCCGTTAACTCATTAAGTGGGATAACACTCCGCAAGCCTCCCCATAACAGAGTATTCTGCGATGCTAAAGAATATGACAATCCAAAATGATTCAATGTATCCATTGTGTACTTAAGGGCTATGCGCAGATTCCAAATATCAAAGGCTGTGTTCGTGTATCTGCCCTGAGCGCCAGAACGCCTCACACCTACAGTCGCATTCAAACCAGGTGCAACGTTTTGAGAGAATGCCACATCTGCAGCGATGAAGTCGCCCCCTCCCTGTCCATACCATAGTTGCGAGAACGGCGTGGAGGTGTTGTGCTGCATGTCTTGCATATTCACTGCACTAAGAGAGAGCGTGGAGCCCAAGCCAATTGCATGGGCACCGGTTAAAATCTCAATGCTTTCAGTGCCATCAGGCGGCGCTTGAGCAAGATTGTATTGCTGAGACCACGGTTCAAAGAGCGGTCGCCCGTTCGAGGAAATACTCAAATCAACGTTGGTGCCTCCCAGCACGGATATCGCATCCTGTTGTCCGTATCCTCCTTGGGAAAGGGGCATGTACGGCGAACCGCGCGCAAGCAGTTCACCCATTGTTTGGTATCGGATAGTGCGTCTATTAACTTTTGTTATTGATAATGCAGACAACCCGGGTGAATCTCTTGGCAACATTGCAACAAGAGAGCCCATAGTTAGCAGAGGAGTTGTTAGCGAATCTGACGAATCCACTACACGTTCGGCAAAAGCACTGTCGTGTGTGGCAGTGTGCGGTGGGTTTATGGTATCCTGGACAGCCTGGAGAGACGGTGCAGAGAGGCAGAAAAAAACTATGACGATGGCAAAGGACCATTGGCTACGCATACGCGAGTCCTCCAATGCCTCCGAGTTCACTCCTCGCCGTTCCCTTCGTCTTCTTCCCTGGTAACGGTAGTAATGTCGGCTATGGCATCACCCTCTTCAAGTCGTATGAGCCTTACGCCCTGCGTGTTACGTCCGGACAGGCGGATGTCCTTAACCGGTTGTCGAATCAAAATGCCGTTTTCGGTAATGACAACCAGATCCTCAACATCTTTAACTTCCAGTATGGCACAGATCTTTCCAGTCTTCTCCGTAATATTCATCGCGATGACGCCTTTTGCGCCTCGTCGAGTCTTTCTGAAATCCTGTACTACCGTTCGTTTACCGTATCCGCGCTCTCCAACCACGATTACCTGAGCGTCTGCAAACCTTACTGCAGTAAGCGATATAACACTGTGCCCTTCATCGAGCGATATACCTCGCACGCCCGCTGCTGTCCGTCCCATGGAGCGCACATCGGTTTCGTGAAATCTTACAGCCAAACCAGCCGATGAGCCGATTAATATTTCCATTGTACCATCGGTGAGCCGCGCATCAATCAATCTATCGTCTGTATCGAGGTTGATGGCAATAATGCCGTTGGCTCGAACGTTGGCAAAATCCGATAGCGTGCTCTTCTTAACGGTACCCGACTTCGTCACCATAAAGATAAAGGCATCTTCCTTCTCAAAATCGGTAACGGGTAAATAGGCCGTGACCTTTTCGTCTGAATGCTTTTGGATCACGTTTGCAAGTGACCGTCCCTTTGCATTTCTCGATCCCTCAGGAATATCATAAACTTTGATACGATATACTCTACCCCTATCGGTGAAAAACAGGAGGTAATGATGCGTCGACGTCCGAAACACGTGCTCAACATAGTCGTCATCGTACGTGCCGGCACCCGATACGCCTCTTCCGCCCTTATTCTGCCGTCGGTATGTTGTAACCGGTGTCCGTTTAATATATCCGTTATGGGAAATCGTGATGATGACTTCTTCGTCGGCTATCATGTCTTCAAGCGTAAAGCTCTTAGCATCATGGACAACCTGTGTGCGCCGTTCATCGCCATATTTTACGGCGAGTTCCTTCAGTTCCTCCTTTATCACCAATAATTGCATTTCCGTGGAGGACAGAAGATTCCGAAGGCGTTCTATCGTTTCAATCACCTCTCTGTATTCAGCCTGAACTTTTTCGCGTTCCAATCCCGTCAGCCGATGCAATCGCATGTCGAGGATGGCCTTAGCCTGCACTTCCGACAATCCAAATCTCTTCTGCAGCCGGTCAGACGCCATAGGCACATCGTTCGACTCTTTAATTGTTTTGATAACTTCATCAATATTATCAAGAGCAATGATGAAGCCTTCCAACAAGTGTGCACGCTTCTCGGCGGCATCCAGGTCGAATTGAGTTCTCCGAACAACCACTTCGTTGCGGTGTTTTACGAACTCTTCGATCATCTCCTTCAAGGTAAGTACACGCGGACGCCCATTTACCAGCGCAAGCATGATTACGCCGAAGGTAACCTGCATTTGAGTGTGCTTGTACAAGTTGTTTAGCACAACCATGGGCACGCCATCGCGTTTAAGTTCAATTACGATGCGTAGTCCGTCGCGATCGCTTTCGTCTCTGATATCGCTGATGTCTTCGATCGCTTTTGATTTGACGAGATCGGCAATTTTTTCGATCAACCCAGCCTTGCTAACCTGATATGGCAGCTCGGTGATGATGATGCTTTCCTTCCCCTGCTTGTTAGCTTCAATCGCCGCCTTTGCACGAACGAGAATCTTGCCCCTTCCCGAAGTATATGCCAGTCGAACTCCTTCATACCCGTAGATGATGCCGCCTGTTGGAAAGTCGGGAGCCGAAACATGACCCATCAGCTCCTCAGCTGTAATGGTCGGATCATCAATTACCGCCGTTATGCCATTAACAATTTCACGAATATTGTGTGGCGGGATGTTAGTAGCCATTCCAACGGCAATACCATTAGCGCCGTTGAGTAAAAGTGTGGGGAGAACGGTTGGGAGGACAGATGGTTCCTGAAGCGAATCGTCGAAATTCGACCGAAAGTCAACGGTGTTCTTGTCGATGTCGCGCATGACTTCCATCGCGTGCGAGTGCATGCGTGCTTCGGTGTAACGCATGGCTGCGGGTGAGTCACCGTCGACGGATCCGAAGTTGCCCTGCCCGTCAACCAACATATAACGCATCGACCACGGTTGGGCAAGACGCACCATTGAATCATAGACAGCACTGTCGCCGTGCGGGTGGTATTTCCCCAATACCTCACCAACGATACGAGCGCTTTTCTTGTAAGCCCGATTGGGAGTCATGCCCAGCTCGTACATGGCATACAGAATGCGCCTGTGAACTGGCTTCATCCCATCGCGCACATCGGGAAGCGCGCGAGAGACGATAACGGACATGGAATAATCGAGGTAGGAGTCCCGCATTTCGTCCTCCATGAGGACGGGCAGGATACGTTCATTTGTC
>JAGVJW010000194.1 GCA_020050895.1 bacterium
ACGAAGATGTGCGGGCTTCCGGCTTCGATGAAGGAGCGAAGCCCGATAAGTGGGTCGAAAAATTTTCCCAAAGAGGCATCTCAGTTGTGCGGGATGTTGAAAGAGAGGCTGCGCTTGAAGTGCTGGCATATTACGCACAGCATGGCGGAATTATATATGGGTGAATCGAGAAGCTTGAGAAGAGAAAAAACGAATCTGGAAACGATGCCGGGTATTACGGATACCCGGCATCGTGGTAAGGCTGCTGGCTGGCTCATTTTATCTTTGCTTTATGAATGATGCCATCCTCGAACTAATTGGCAAGGAAATTCGCTGTCTCGATAAAGGGTTTGTGCGGTTAGTCGACGTTATGGGAGACGACGACTCCATTGTACAAGCCGCCCGTGTGTCCTATGGAACGGGGACAAAGAAGGTACTCCAGGACAAAGGGCTCATCCGTTACCTGATGCGCCACCTGCATACCACACCATTTGAAATGGTTGAGTTCAAATTCCACGTGAAGTTGCCAATTTTTGTTGCTCGGCAATGGATTCGACATCGAACAGCGAATGTAAATGAGTATAGCGGTCGGTACTCGGAAATGCGCGATGAATTCTATGTGCCCGATCTGGATCAGATCCGTCAGCAAAGCACATCAAATAAGCAGGGACGTGCTGATGAGCCGTTTGAGCCCGATGAAGCCCAGCGCATCAGAGAGATGATGGCGAACGCTCAGCAAAAGCTGTATTCAGATTATCAGGACATGCTCGGCAGCAATCTGGCGCGCGAACTTGCCCGTATCAATCTTCCTGTTTCGAACTATACAGAATGGTATTGGAAAATCGATCTTCATAACCTGTTTCACTTTCTGCGTTTGAGAATGGACGACCATGCGCAATATGAAATCCGCGCGTATGGTCAGGCAATTGCTTCCATTGTGCAGGCTGCCGTTCCCATTGCCTACGAAGCATTCGAGGATTACATACTCTATGCACAACACTTTTCTGCTAAGGAGCTTAAGCTGCTCGCAGCACACCTTAAACCGATACCGGATGATGTTAATGCACTGGACGAATGGGGCCTGAAGGGAAGAGAAGCACAGGAATTTCTTGTCAAAATCAAAAAATATTTATAATGAAGTGGATAGTAGTCATCGGGATTATGCTTCTTGCCCTAGGAGCGTGCAGGAATGTGAATACGCAGCCAGAAGATGAGGTGCCGTTGATACCCTCGTACATGCCTCCTGTACCGTATCCTGCCGATAATCCAATTACGAGAGAAAAAGCGGAGTTGGGCCGACGCTTGTTTTATGAAGGAAGGCTTTCGCCGGACGGAAACGTTTCGTGCTCCTCATGTCACCAGCCAGATAAGGCGTTTAGCGATGCCCCGCGTCAAATTAGCGTTGGCTTCGATGGACTGCAGGGTCAGCGCAATTCACCAATGATTGTCAATGCAGGGTATCGTAAAGCTATGTTTTGGGACGGACGTGCAGGCACACTCGAAGAGCAAGCGATGGCTGCATTTCTTAACCCGATAGAAATGGCTGCCGATACTGTTTCAGTTGGCTCGCTTCTTCGGTCTGCAGAATACGCCACCCTGTGGCGCCGCGCGTTTGGCGATACCAACGTTACAATGAAACGTGCCATGCAGGCAATCGCAACCTTCGAAAGAATCCTCGTCTCTGCTGATAGCAGGTATGATAGGTTTGTAAGGGGCGATTCAACGGTTCTTTCACCGCTGGAAAAGAAGGGTATGCAGTTATTTTTCAGTGATAAAACAAGCTGTTCTGGGTGTCACAGTGGACCCGACCTTACCGACGATCAGTTTCACAACATTGGCTTGTTCTTTCATTACTTCGACCGCGGAAGGTATGTTGTTACCGGTAACCCTCTCGACGAAGGTAAGTTCAAAACACCGTCACTCCGAAACATTGCACTCACGCCGCCTTACACTGCAACAGGCGATTTTGAAAAGGGGCTTCTCACTACGCTGGAACAAGTTGTTGATAGGTATAACGATGGCGGTACGAATTTTCATAGCAAGGATTTTAGGGTGAGAAAACTCAACCTGATAGATGAAGAAAAATCAGCTCTTGTGGCTTTTCTGAAAACACTTACTGATAGCAGTGTATTGAATAACCCTAATTTTACAAAACCATAACTATAGTTATCATCATTCGGTAGTGACGTCTAGTTCTCGTAATACTGTTTACGCTTAATTGAATTTTTGAGCGAAACCTGCCTCGCAGCCTTGGTTGCTGTAGGAGGCATTTCGTGTTCGGCGCGTCAAGCGATGTGATCTTTATCAGTTTCCTTGTCAAACCACTATCGTATGTTGCACCCGTGATGCCGCACGAAGAAAAAGTACCGATAGCAGTCTTTCAAACAGAAAAGGTCACCAAAATCTATCGGATGGGTGAGGTTGATGTTCATGCACTTCGTGATGTTACGCTTTCTGTTTACGCGGCTGAACTTGTTGCCATCCTTGGCGCATCAGGAAGCGGTAAGTCTACGCTGCTGAATATTCTTGGCGGACTCGACGTCCCTACAACAGGACTTGTTAAGTATCGAACAACTGATCTGACCCATGCTGATGAAACCGATCTAACGAAGTTCAGGCGCAGAGCAGTTGGCTTCGTCTTTCAGTTCTATAACATCATTCCGAGCTTGACGGCGCTCGAGAATGTTCGGCTGGTGACAGACATTGCCGACAACCCAATGGATCCAAAGGATGCCTTGAGGCTTGTTGGCCTTGAAGACAGAATGAATCACTTTCCGGCTCAACTGTCCGGCGGCGAACAGCAGCGAGTTGCCATTGCGCGTGCAATTGCTAAACGCCCGGATGTTTTACTCTGCGACGAACCGACGGGCGCACTGGACTTCTCAACTGGTCTGATAGTCCTGGAGGTAATTGAACGCGTGCAACGTGAACTCCAAACAACAGTTGTGTTAATTACTCATAATGCTTCGATAGCCGACATGGCCGATCGTGTTATTCGTATGCGCAGTGGTGAGATCGTCGAGGAAACCCGTAACGAAATTCGAAAGTCGCCGAAAGATTTAAGCTGGTAAGAATGACCGCACTCACAAAAAAGTTATTTCGCGAGATAAATCATTTGCGCGGTCAGATGATTGCCATCGTTGTAGTCATTGCATGCGGCATTGCAAACTTCGTTGCCTTCCGCAGCGTTCATGCATCGCTTTCACTCACGCAATCCAGTTTCTATAACGAGTCTCGATTTGCCGATGTGTTTCTCACAGCAAGGCGTGCACCTGAGTCTGTTGCACAACGCATTGCAGAAGTCCCTGGAGTTGCACTCGTTCAAACACGAGTCTCGGCCGAAGTCATGCTCGACCTTCCAACTGTGCAAGAACCTGCCAGCGGCGTTATTCTCAGCGTACCAGAAAATGATCAGCCAGCGCTGAATCAGCTGTACCTAAGGTCCGGCAGATGGGTAACGGAGGGAAGTGAATCTGAAGTGATGATTTCAACAGCCTTCGCCGATGCCAACGGTTTTGAAGAAGGAGATCAGTTTAGCGCAATCATCAACGGCAGGAAGAGAAGGCTTTCCATTGTTGCACGCGTTATCAGTCCGGAACACATCATTGAAATGCCTGCTGGAACCATGATTCTCGACAACAAGCGATATGGCACCATGTGGATGTCCCGATCTGCACTCTCTGCAGCTTATAACATGAAGGGGGCTTTCAATAGCGCCACGTTGATGCTTGAGAATGGCGCCGATGAGAAAACAGTAAAGGAAATTATTGATCACATTCTCAAACCGTATGGCACCATTGGCTCTATAGGGCGCGATGAACAACTGTCGAATCGGTTTTTGTCTGACGACATTGCGCAGGTTCAGGGTCAGGCCATTATTATTCCAACCATCTTTCTCGGTGTGGCAATATTTCTGCTCAACATTGCATTACTGCGTCTGGTAGGCACACAACGGATGTCGATTGCAATTCTAAAGGCATTCGGTTATTCTCAAAGTGCAATTGGTCTTCATTACATCGGTTTTGCCCTTGTTGCTGTTAGTGCGGGTAGCCTCATCGGATTCATAGGAGGTCAGTACTTGGGCGAAGGTATTACAGCTCTCTATGCGCGCTTCTACAGATTTCCCGAGCTGCACTTTGATGTTCCGGATGGAGTTGTAGTTGGATCTATAGTTCTTAGTGCAGTGGCAGCAGTATTGGGTGCAGTGAGTGCCGTTCGGTCTGTGCTGAAGCTCCCCGCAGCCGAAGCTATGCGTCCGCAGGCACCTAAATCATTCAAGCCTGGAGTTCTTGAACGCATCCCATTATTCAGGCGGCTCGACCCTGTTACAGCGATGATATGGCGAACAATTGAACGCCGACCCGTTAAGACCATGTTAAGCATTTCGATGATTGCACTTGCGACGGCGATTCTTGTGATTGGCAGATCGATGTTCGACATGTTTGATCTTATTATGGACTCGCAGTTCAACAGTGCAAACCGCCAGGATGCAACCGTTATCTTCACCAACAGTCGTAGCGCCGACGTAGATAACGATGTTTATCATCTGCCCGGAGTACTGCGCGTAGAACCCTTTAGAATGGTGCCGGTAGACGTGTCGTACAAATCAAAGACGAAAAGACTTGCCATACAAAGTATTAGTGAAGAGCAGGAATTGATAAGAGTAATTGACTTCGATGGTAAACCAGTTTATATACCGGAAAGTGGCCTGGTCCTTACCAAATATCTGGCAGACAAACTTGGGTTGGCGATCGGTGATTCACTATCGGTAAAGCTATTGGAAGGAGACCGACGTACGTTCCAGGTGCCCCTTACCGGAACGGCTAACGAAATGTTTGGTATTCAAGCCTACATGAATTACAAGGCTCTTAGTGCATTGCTCAGGGAACAGGGTAGCGTATCGGGTTCTGCTATTCTTTTCGATCGCAACTCGTATGCTGAGTTTTCACAAGAGGTCAAAAACACTCCCGCAATCGCATCAGTGATGATGCGCGATGCCATGATTCGCAGTTTTGATGAGAACTACAAAGAGAACATGGATATTTCAACAATCTACATTGTTGCCTTCTCTATGATTATCGCGTTTGGCGTTGTGTATAACAGTGCCCGGATTGCTCTCTCCGAACGTGCCATAGAGCTTGCGAGTCTTAGAGTTCTTGGATTTACCATCAACGAGATCACGATTGTACTGTTGGGCGAGCAGGTTATTATTCTGCTGATGGCACTTCCGATTGGACTTATTCTAGGTGCCCTCGGCATTATGGGACTGCCTGCAACGTACGAAAATGATCTTTTTAGATTTCCTGTGATAATAACAGAACGGAATCTTGGATTGGCATCGTTAGCTATCTGCTGTGTTGCTATTGCAACAGGAGTCTTGCTTCGCAGAAAACTTTCAAAGCTCGACCTTATCGAGGTATTAAAATCGAGAGAATAACATGAAACTTAGACGTCCCAAACATCTTGGCTGGATAATTACAGGAATCGTGTTGGCTGTGCTAATCGGCTTTTCGCTGGTTCCAACGCCAACGAAGGTTGATGTCCACACCATTGCAAGGGGCATGCTGCTGGAAACAATTGATGCCGAAGGCAAGACTCGTTATGTAACAAAGTATACAATCACTCTTCCTGCTAGCGGTACTGTTTCCCGCATAATTCTTCGGCCAGGCGATAGTGTTCGTAAGGGGCAGGTAATCGCGTGGTACACGCCCCCTACCTTTGATGCACGTCAGCACGCCGAAGCATCGGCACGTGCAGAAGCTGCCAGACTTGCCGTCGAAGAAGCGCGCCACCGACTGGAGTCGCTGCGTCCGCTGCTGGAGCAAGCCCGTGTTCGATCGGAACGCACAAAGAAATTAGTGGAAAGTGGCGCCATTGCAAGAGAACAGTCAGAGAATGCCGCCTTCTCGTACACACAACTGATGAGCGAAGTGTCTGCGTCTGAAGATAGGATTTCGTTGGCGACGTATGAGCACAGGGCCGCACGTGCCGCAATTTCAGCGGCTCCCGGGCAGCGTATCGAAATCACAGCGCCCATTGATGGGAAAGTTCTTCGGCGTTTCGAAGAGCAAGAACGTCTTCTTGCTGCCGGTACTCCAATAGTTGAAATCGGCGATAACTCCGATGTAGAACTTATTGTGGATGTTCTCAGTACCGATGCAGTGCGCATTCGGAACGGAATGGATGTGCTGATAGAAGGATGGGGCGGTACCGATACCTTGCGCGGAGCTGTTAAAACCGTCGAACCTGCTGCACACCTTAAGGTGTCGTCGTTAGGCGTCGAAGAAAAACGCGTCGATGTAATCACATCAATACACCAACCTCCGGTAACGTTGGGCGATGGTTACAAGGTTGACGTAAGAATCATTGTGTGGGAAGGAAGGAACGTTGTTACTGTACCGCTGAGCGCTCTGGTCCACGATGATTCGCAATGGAGTGTGTTTGTTGTGAAGGGCGACCAGGTGGAAAAGCGAATTGTAAAGATTGGCCATCGTGCCACATTATATGCAGAGGTGTTGCAGGGTTTGAAAACGGGTGAATTGGTGGTAAAACATCCACCCGAAGAATTAACCGAGGGATCCGCTATTACAACGGAACGATAGATATCACAGACGGCTGCACGTCTTGGAACCCGATGCTCCGCAGCAATTCTTAAACTTCTTTAATGAATCGAAGGGGCACGGTTCGTTTCTGCCGAACGTGCGCTGCGTTTGCCGAACAGTGTGTGCGCTGCTTCGGTGTTCCGGCTGACCGTCGGCTCCGCCTCCCTGATATGAGCTTGTTGGGCTTGCATGCGAGAATTGCAGCTGACGTGTACTGCTAACAACGGTTCTTTGTCGGGGCAATGCGGCTGAAACAGTTTCGGAAGGCGTGTCGGCGTGTTCTTCCCTTTGTTGTTGTTCCACATGTTTTGCCGGCTGTGTTTGTTGCGTTTGTTGAATCTGCGGATAGTACTTAAACGACATTTGAGCAGTCTGCTTGTTAATATCTTTTATTAACTCAATAAAGACACGGTAGGCTTCCTGCTTGTATTCAAGGAGAGGATCCTTTTGGCCGTAAGCTCGCAGATAAATCCCTTCTTTCAAATCATCCATGACTCTGAGAT
>JAGVJW010000040.1 GCA_020050895.1 bacterium
ACGGTTCTTCGTCTATGGCTACTGTTTGTGCGGGATCGCTTGCATTGTACCATGCAGGCGTGCCGATGAAGAAACCTGTAGCTGGAATTGCAATGGGTTTAATCATGGAAGGCGACCGCGTTGCTGTATTAAGTGATATTCTCGGTGATGAGGATTTCCTTGGCGACATGGATTTTAAGGTAACAGGAACCGAACAAGGTATCACTGCCTGCCAGATGGACATAAAAATCGAAGGGCTTTCAGTGAGCGTAATGCAGCGTGCCCTTGAGCAAGCCCGCGTTGGGAGGTTGCATATTCTCTCCATCATGAACCAAACCATGGCAAAGCCGAACTCCGAACTCTCGGCTTTCGCCCCAAAGCTTACCACCATTCAGATCCCGGTAGAAATGATAGGTGCAGTTATTGGACCGGGTGGTGAAATGATCCGAAGCATCGTTAAGGAAACTGGCGCTGAGGTGGACATTGATGACGATGGAACCGTTACGATTGCAGCAATAGATCAGGCCAGCGGCGATGCAGCTATTGCGAGAATTCGCGAAATCACACGCCCATTAGAACTTGGCGCTGTTTACTCCGGCAAGGTGAAGGAAATTCGCGAAGGTCTCGGCGCGTTTATAGAAATCCTTCCAAAGAAACAGGCTCTGCTTCACATCTCGCAACTCGAACATCGCAGAGTTGCAAACGTTAGTGAAATACTGAAGGTCGGCGATGTGATTGATGTTAAACTTATTGAGATTCAGCCCGACGGTAAGGTCCGCGTGAGCAGAAAAGCTCTGATACCTCCACCAGAAGGTGTTGAGTATGTAGAAGAAAGCGTGCATGGACCTAGGGCAGGCAGACCACAACATGGAGACAGAGGACCTAGTAGGGGCCGTAGGGATTCAGAGACAAGAGGCCACAGGGACTCAGAAACAAGAGGTCCTAGGGACTCAGAGACAAGAGGCTCAAGAGACTCAGAGACAAGAGGCCCTAGGGACTCAGAGACAAGAGGCCACAGGGACTCAGAGACAAGAGGTCACAGGGACTCAGAGACAAGAGGCCATAGAGACTCAGAGACAAGAAGTCATAGGGAATCAGAAACAGGTGGCAACAAGGATTCAGCTACAAAGGAACATGGAGATACACCAACGCAGAGCCACAGGGAACGCGGGCCACAGGAGCAAAGAGAGAGGAGACCCCATGGACAGGGCGAAAGGAACGAGTCGCAGGTCAAGGGTGATAACGGTGGCAATGCAGACGTTGGCGGAAAAACAAATGCAAACGACGAGGATTACTATCTGGGTTGAGGCTCGGTGCCCTGATAGAGGCTCTTACACATTAATGTGAACATCCGATGATGAACGTGTTGTTGGTAGGAATTCTCAGCGTGGTTATTTCTACCACGTATGCCCAACCCCAGCGCTATCCCCACACAAGGCGCGTGGATGTAACCGATACATTGCATGGCGTTGCCGTGAAGGATCCGTATCGATGGCTTGAAAATGATACGGCGCGCGAAGTCGAGGAATGGGTTGGCAAGCAGCAAACTGTTACAGAAGCGTACCTGTCTGCGATACCCTATCGCGGAGTGCTGAAAGAGCGCATTCGGCAGGTAACAACGTTTAACACTATGTCGAACCCCTGGCATAGAGCCGGCCTAACCTTTTTCTTTTCAAGCGACGGTATCAGAAACCACGCAGTGTTGTATGTAAAAAAAGATACAATGCCTCCCAAGGTGTTGATTGACCCTAACACATTTTCTGACGATGGTACAGTTGCCTTGGCATTTGCTGAAGAGAGCCTCGATGGAAAATATCTTGCGTTTGGAAAATCTCAGGCAGGATCGGATTGGCGTGACATCTACGTAATGGAAATAGCTACGGGGAAAATTCTGTCCGATACAGTCACCTGGGTGAAAAACAGCGCCGTTAGTTGGCAGGGCGATGGATTTTATTACAGCCGATACGACGCTACGGACGATGGGAAGTCGTTGTCTGCCCAGAACACTGGTCAATTTGTTTCCTACCACAAGGTTGGCACTAAACAGAGCGCAGACAAAGTAGTCTACCGCGATTTGAATCATCCAGAACGTTACGTTGGCATCTACATTCCCGAAAAATCTCCACTGTTGGTAATGTATCAGGGTGATGGTTCATCGAAAGGCAACATGATTTTTGTTCGCCCTATCAACGATACTGCAGCTGCATGGAAACTGATATTCTCAGATAAAGATGCTTCGTTCTATCCTTCGGTTTGGCACGATGGTGGTTTAATTGGAACAACAACGCGCGATGCACCCAATGAACGCGTTGTAAAAGTTGCTGATCCGCTGGGCGATCCAACTATCTTTACGATAATAGCGGAGGGCAAGGAGCCAATATCCTCATTGTCGTGGGGCGGAGAAAGACTGTTTGTAACCAGAATCGTCGACGTACACGATCGTATCGATATTTATGATCCAAAAGGCAACCATATCGGCGAGGTAAAATTACCGGGGAATGGAAACGCCGGTGGATTTAATGGATACGTAACCGATACCATTTTATACTACAGTTATTCTTCGTTTACATATCCGACAACGATATTTCAGTACAATGTGCGCACTGGCAAAAGCAAGACCTGGTACAAGGTTCGCGCGCCTTTCAATCCCGACGAATTTGTAGAGCGGCAAGTATTCGTTACAAGCAAGGATGGCACGCACATACCAATGTTCCTTCTGCACAAGAAAGGTATTGTGTTCAACGGTACTGCTCCTACCATGTTATATGGATACGGTGGCTTTGGTATCACGTATGGACCTGGATTTAACGCCGGATACATTCCATGGCTCGAGCAGGGCGGTGTTATCGCCATCCCCAATCTGAGGGGAGGGGGCGAGTACGGCGAGAAGTGGCATGATGCCGGACGAAAGGAACAAAAACAAAATGTTTTTGACGATGCCATTGCATGTGCTGAGTGGCTCATCAATGAAGGTATAACCTCCAGGAAGCGCTTAGCCGTTAATGGCAGATCGAATGGAGGACTTCTTGTTGGCGCACTCATCACACAGCGACCCGACTTGTTCAGAGTTGCCGTACCAGAAGTTGGTGTACTAGATATGCTTCGTTACCATTTGTTTACCATCGGGCACGGTTGGGTAAGCGATTATGGCAGCGTTGAAGTAGAAAGTGAGTTCAAAGCGTTGTACGCATACTCTCCACTACATAACATTCGATCGGGAGTGGAGTACCCCTCGACGATGGTGATGACGTCTGACCATGACGACAGAGTTGTCCCTGCACATAGTTTCAAGTTTGCCGCAGAGCTGCAG
>JAGVJW010000239.1 GCA_020050895.1 bacterium
CGGTTAGGGATGTTGTAAAGGTAGCATCTCAACTTGGTGTACGCTATTTAACGCTCTATGCGTTCTCCCTTGAGAATTGGAAGCGGCCTGTAATGGAAGTTCGATTCCTGATGTCACTGTTGGAAAGCTACCTGCGTCAGGAAATCGATGAACTCCACGCCAACAACGTCCGCATTCGCTCCATTGGCAAAATCAATGCATTGCCACGGGGCGTACAGCACATGCTGCAGAGAGCGATGGAATTAACAGAACATAACGATGGTCTAACACTTACGCTTGCTCTTAGCTATGGATCGCGCTGGGATATTCTTCGGTCTGTACAAATGCTTTCGCTTGATGTGAGAAGGGGCAAGGTTAGCCCGGAAGACATCACAGAAGAAACCTTCAGCAATTATTTACAGACTTCATTCTTACCCGAGCCGGATCTCATAATTCGAACGAGCGGTGAAATGCGCCTCAGTAATTTCCTGATGTGGGAATCTGCTTACGCCGAAATCTATGTTACACAACGTCTCTGGCCAGAATTTCGCCGAATGGATTTTTATAGGGCGTTAGTAGACTATGCGCGGCGAGAACGCCGCTTCGGTTGCACATCTTCGCAGATTGGTGAACAAGTTTCTGACCACGCCGACCATCTGTCTACCCTGGAAAATATCCTCAATGCGCTTCATTAGCGGCAGTCTTCCTCTGATATTCATTTTATTTAGTGTTGCGACTGCCCCCTCCCAGCAAGCGCAGCGGTATCCCGTTATCGCCGGAATATCTGTAGATGGACTCACGCATGGCGAAGACATGCAAACTGTGATTGCCTATTCTGGACTGCGGGTTGGAGCTGAGGCCCGCCCTGAAGAACTCGTAAATGCAATCAAGAATCTTTGGAACAGGAGAACGTTTAGCGACGTGCGCATTGAGAGAGAACGCGAGACGGCTCTGGGTGTGTTCATTGTGATCAAGGTTACACCCGCACCACGACTGAGAAATATTAGTATCGCGGGAAATGATGCACTGTCAGAAGAAGAGATCATTAAGGCAGCGGATAAGCGAAATGGCGACATCATTGGAGCGTATGAATTGTATCAGATCCGCACTGCAATCAAGAATGCCTACACAAAGGAAGGTAAACTGTTTGCGAAAATCAAAACGGAGCTTTCCACAGCAGATTCTGCAAATTTTTACGACTTAATGGTGAGTGTTACAGAAGGAGTTGAATACAGTGTAGGCACTATTGAGTTTGAAGGAAATGTTCTCTTCACGGATGGAGATCTTGCCTCTGCATTTGAGGAAACCAGCTCAAGCGCGTGGTACGAATTTTGGTCGTCTGACGATTTTGATTTTGAGAAGTATAAAAAGGATTTGGATAAGCTGAGAGAGTGGTTTCTTGAACGCGGATTACTCGACGCAGAGATAGTTGATGATACAGTTATTTACAATGAAGCTGATGAGAAGGTAAATATTCGCATCACGGTTGCCGAAGGCAAACCCGTGTACATCAGAAAAGTCAAATTCATTGGCAATACTGTTTATTCCGAAGATGAACTCCTCTCCCGGTTGGATCTTGTTGAAGGCGAGCTGTATAATCAGAAAAAGATTACTGCTAATCTTACGGTGAATGAAGCACAAACGGATGCAACGTCGTTGTATGCCGATCATGGCTATCTGAGTGCATCGCTGGCGCCAGAGCTGATTCGCGTGGGACAGGACAGTGTAGACATCACGATTAAGGTTATCGAAGGCGAACGGTATACCATTAGAAAGGTTGAGGTTGCCGGCAACACAAAGACACGCGATAGAGTTATACGCCGGGAACTTTACACACGTCCGGGTGATTTCTTCAACCGCTCTGCAGTTATTCGCAGTCTGCGTGGCCTTGGAGTACTAAATTTCTTTAATCCTGAATCATTAAAGCCCGACGTTATACCTGCCGACAAGACAAAGGTCGATCTTGTTTACAACGTCGAAGAGCGCAGTACCGATACTTTCAATGCTTCTGTTGGTTTTGCCGGCGCTTTCGGGTTAACCGGATCGGTGGGTGTTACCTTAAATAATTTTGATATTTCTGAACCGCTACGGGGCGGTGCCGGACAGATACTGTCGTTCCAGTGGGAGTTTGGTCAGCAATCCCGTGTGCAAACATTCCAGATCTCCTTTACCGAACCCTGGCTGTTTGGAGAGCCTACTACGGTTGGTTTTAACGTCTTTGATACTCGTCAGAATTATAATATCAGCATTCGTCGTACAGGTACTCAGCTAAACATTGGACGTCGATTCAGATTCCCCGACGATTTCTTCCGCGGCGACTGGTCAATTTCCTTCGAACGGCAGGAATCCAACACGTCGAGTACCTTCTATCGCAAGGGAGTGTACACTGCGCTTACACTTTCGCAAACTATTTCGCGTACGAGTTACGACAATCTGATATTTCCCACCAGTGGTTCACGACTCTCATTGTCTGTGCGAGGAACCTCTGCATTTCTTGGTATTGGCACCACTGACTTTGGCAAGGTTGGCTTTTACTTCGACATGGTGAATCCGTTATTATCGATTCATGGCAACCCACGTCTTGTGATGCTTGTTGGTTCAGAACTCGGTTATGTAGACGGATTGAAATCCGACACGCTGATTCCTCCGCAGGAACTGTATTACATGGGCGGGAATGGTCTTGGCGGTTTTTCACTGACGCCGTTGCGTGGATATCGCGACAATTCCATCGGCCCCCTTGCACCAAATGGGCGGAACCTCGGTGGAAGAATCCTTGCACGGTTTCTTACTGAAGTGCGATTTGCTGTCTCACTCAATCCCTTCCCAATCTATTTGCTTAGTTTCGCCGAGGCTGGAAACGTGTGGGCAAATATTCGCACGGTAGACCCCTTCGGACTCTATAGAGCAGCAGGTGTTGGTTTACGCCTCTTGCTAAACCCCATCGGTCTTATTGGCTTCGATGTGGGGTATGGCTTTGATCCCGACCCTTTAACTGGTCAACGATCAGGCTGGCGGTTCCACTTCCAGTTTGGACGCTAACCAATTTCTTCAGGAACAACTCTAACATTACAAACAACCATGGTAACGTACATGAAACACAGCGTTATTGCGCTCATCACATTATTCTGCATTGCAGGAACAGTTGCTACAGCACAATCGTTCAAGGCAGCATTTGTCAATTCAGAAACCATCATGAAGGAGTTACTCGAAGCGCAGGAGTCTACGAAGAAAATCGAAGATCTGACGTTGAAGGTTCGGGATACACTACAAATGATGCAGAAAGATTTTGAAACCCGCTTTGAAGCCTATCGCAAGCAGGAAGCGATGATGAGCGCCGAAGCAAAGCGCAAGGAAGAGGAAACACTCAACGGATTAAGAACGCGCTTCTTACAATACCAAGAGGAAAAAACCGCCGAAATGAGACAAGTACAAGAAGCCTTTCTTAAGCCGATCCGTGAAAAGGTACAGGCAGCGATTGCAGTTATTGCCAAAGAAGAAAAGCTCAACATGGTGCTTGATAAGATTGCAGGTTTTGTTCTGTTTTCCGAAGACAAATCCGATATCACCTATAAAGTGTTGGATAGGATGAAACGAGGAGATAAGTAACGGGTGATTTAGGAAGGGGGCGATGAAAAGACAGGAGAAGGTCGATGATTTCTGAGTATGAAGTGTTGGACAAATGAATGTTATGCGCACCATAGGAAATATTTTTAGTAACTGCAAGGTGGTGTGCATTGTTTTTGTATTTGCCTGCATCAGTCTCTCTGCACAAAAAATCGGCTACGTGTCCACTGAGACAATAAAAAAACAGTACGACCCATATATCCAGGCAGAGGCGAGGCTCAATGTAGTTGTGGAAGAATGGAAGGCTGAGCTTAACCAGATGCTTAAGGATATCGAAGATCTTGAGCTTGAAATGAGGAAGAACAGGCTGATATGGACAGATGCCGAACGTCAGCAAAAGGAGCTTGATATAGCAGACAAAAGACGCAAGCGCGAAGAATTTGCTTCCGAAAAATTTGCACCGGGCGGAGAACACGACCAACAGGCAGAATCGCTGTTTAAGGCGATATGGGAAAAAATTTATCTGGCCATACAAAAGATTTCTGCAGAAGACGGCTACGACATTGTGTGGGATAAGAGCGTTCAGCCATTGGTTTACGTGAATGCCAAGTATGACATCACGGTAAAAGTGATGAAGCAACTCGGCATAGATGCAGAGGCTTTGGAGAAGAAACAACAAGAAATTATTGAGGGTGATCCGCGTAACAAGAAGTTGGAAGAGCGAAGACAAACACGCTCCCGACGCAGATCAACGTCACAGACCGATCCAAACCAGGATAGCGCACAAAATCGTAGGCCCATAGATATGGTGCAGCCCAGCTCGCCGAACAATCTTCCGCCACCTATGATCCCAATCGACAATCCGGCGCCACCAGCAGATACTGCCAAGCCGCGTGAGGAAGAGGTTCCCCGATGAACCATTCCGCTACGTCGACTTCCTATAGCGTTGGTGAACTTGCTTCATTAGTTGTTGGACGTGTTGTTGGCAACTCAGATGCACCTGTCACCGGAATTAACCGCATTGACGCTGCACAGGCTGGCGAAGCCACGTTTCTGTCGACAGACAAATACTCAAAATTTTTAGCAATAACCAGAGCAACCTGTGTTATCACAACAGCGGAACTTGCTGGCAATGCTCCGTCGCGTCTTACGTTAATCATCGTTCCCGATGCCTACCGTGCATTTGTGCAGGTAATGCAGCGCTTCTATCCGCCGTTTATGATGAAGAGTGGAATGCGGCACCCAGCTGCTGTTATTGAGGAGGGTGCTCAAGTCCACAGCTCAGCTTCCGTCGGTCCCGGATGCGTGATCAATGAGGGATGCATCGTTGGCCCTAATGTTCAGCTCTTTGCAAATGTTGTTTTGTATAGGGATGTGTCGGTCGACGCCGATACTATTATACATGCCAATGTTTCGGTAGGACAAGGAACGCAAATCGGCAAGCGCTGCATCATTCACGCCGGCGCCGTAATCGGTGCCGACGGTTTTGGTTTTTTGGAGAATTCCGATGGGTCCTTTGAAAAAATACCTCAGGTTGGAATTGTTTTTATTGGTGATGATGTTGAAGTGGGATCGAATACAACCATTGACCGTGCCGCTGTAGGAGCTACTAGTATTTCATCGGGGGTTAAGCTCGACAATCTGATTCACATTGCTCACGGTGTGAGCATTGGAGAAGACACTGCAATTGCAGCACAGGCTGGCGTGTCGGGATCGACTACCTTGGGTAAGCGCAACCGAATCGCCGGACAGGTTGGGCTCATTGGCCACATTCAAACAGCCGATGATGTTATCGTAGAGGCACAATCAGGCGTCTCAAAATCGATTACTTTGCCCGGACACTATTTTGGGTCGCCGGCCAAGGAGCACCGCACTGCATTGAGAATGGAAGCAGCTCTGCGCAGGCTTCCAGACTTACTTAACGAATTTCGCGAGTTGCAAAAAATCGTTGCGGAGTTAACTGAAACTAAATGACGACAAAGAATCAACGGACCATCGGGCACGAGGTAACGATGTCTGGTGTTGGGCTCCACACAGGCAACATCACTACGATGACCTTTCGGCCAGCGGCAGAAAATTCGGGCTACCGGTTTGTCCGCACCGATCTTGAAGGCTCACCGGAAATAATTGCTATTGTCGACAACGTTGTTGATAATGAAAGGGGCACAACCATTGCAAACGGCGATGCACGCGTTCATACCGTTGAACACGTACTTGCTGCCATGGTTGGTATGGGAGTGGACAATTGCACTATTGAGTTAACGAATAACGAACCCCCAGTTGGCGACGGCTCGTCGCTTCCGTATGTAGAGATGATTCAGAAGGCAGGAATTGTCGAGCAGGATGCTGAGCGTCAGGAAATGATTGTCGATGATACAATTCGTTATCTCGACGAGGAGCGAGGCACTGAAATCGTTGCCTTACCCAACGACGAGTACCGTGTAACCGTGATGGTTGATTACAAGAATCCTGCATTAGGAAGTCAGCATACGGGTCTGTTTAATCTGGAAAAGGAATTTGTTAGCGAGTTTGCACCAGCCCGAACGTTCTGCTTCCTGAATGAATTAGAAACGTTATGGAAGCAAGGATTAATTCGTGGGGGTAATCTCGAGAATGCAATTGTTATCGTCGACACTGAAATGACAACCGACGAGCTGGCGAAGAAACTAAATAAATTTGGTATCAGGGAGAACGCTGTTCTTGGATCGAATGGAATCCTCAACGACAGGTCGTTACGTTTTAAGAATGAACCTGCGCGGCATAAGCTACTCGACATGATTGGCGACCTTGCACTCATCGGTGCACGCATTCGGGCACAGGTTCTTGCGGCGCGCCCAGGCCATGCCAGCAACATCGAGTTTGCCCGTAAGGTAAGGAAGCTCTATGAGCAACAGCAAAAAGTAAGGCGCTACATGCCCCATACAGAAGGGGTTGTATATGATATCCAGCAAATCCTGCAACTGATGCCTCACCGATATCCATTTTTGTTAGTGGACCGAATCACAAAAATTGATGTCGAGCACAGCAAAATAATTGGATTAAAAAATGTTACTGCCAACGAACCGCAGTTCATGGGGCACTTTCCCGGACGACCAATTTTTCCTGGAATGCTGATTCTGGAAGCGATGGCCCAAACGGGTTGCATCTTGCTTACCTTGAAAGGCGTTGATGCAAAAACGAAAATTGCATTGTTTACATCAGTGACCAATGCCAAGTTCAGACGAGAAGTGAAGCCTGGCGACCAGTTGGTTATGGAGCTGGAATTACTCAGGTTCCGTTTTAACATTGCACAGCTTCATGGCAAGGCTTATGTTGATGGCCAGCTTGTGGCTGAATCGGAAATGTCTGCCGCTGTTGTAGATCGGGAGGGTTCTTGAGCGTAGAGATTCACCCAAGCTCAGTTGTTTCCAAGAATGCCCGAATCTCCGACGGAGTTAGTATCGGGCCTTTTTGCGTTATTGAGAGCGATGTTGAAATCGGGTCGGGTACAGTCCTGATGTCGAATGTTTTTATCGACAACGGTTCGAGAATTGGATCCAATGTCCGCATTCATCCCGGAGTAGTTGTAGGCACGCAGCCGCAGGACTTGAAGTATGCGGGTCAGGGAACGTTAGCATTTGTTGGAGACCGCACGGTATTGCGTGAGTACACAACGGTTAATCGTGGAACGGTGGCAACGGGCAGCACGGTGGTTGGTTCGGATTGTTTACTGATGGCATATTCGCATGTTGCCCACGACTGTGTTGTTGGGAACAACGTTATTCTTGCAAACTCAGTTAACCTCGGTGGGCACGTTGAAATACACGACTGGGGCATTGTAGGCGGTGTGACCGGTATTCACCAGTTTACGAGAGTCGGAACCCACTCAATGATTGCAGGATGCTCTCGTATTGTGCAGGACGTACCACCGTATACGCTTGCGGCACGCGAACCACTCATCATCGAAGGCCTGAATTTGATTGGTCTGCGTCGTCGTGGATTCACACGCGAAACCATCAAGAGCATCGAAGAATTTTACGATATCCTGTATGTATCGCAACGCAATACCACAGATGCTCTGGAGTACTATGAATCGACAGTTACCAGTCCCATTGCAGAGGTTAAGGTTATTATTGACTTTATACGCAGTTCAAAGCGGGGATTCTGCAGAAGGTACGTCACTCGGTCGGCTTAGGACTAGCATTGTAATATTTTTGATTGTAGCATCCTTTAACGTATCGTTAGGGCAAACAAGCCCCTTCCCATCACCAATAGCTAATCCCTTCGAAGCCAGGATTGGGTCGATGGTCCAATTCGGCGAACAAAAGCTTCGTCTCGATATCGGCTTGCCCATAACCCTGGGCGAGCCAGTGCATAGCGATTCTGTGGGATGGTTGCAATATGGTGCTGAGTTCCTGACGTGGACACGTCTCCGATCGGAAGGCAACTTCAAATTCCCCGTCGAGACTATCGACTATTGGTTTGGCCTATACGCCTCGTTTCAAATACTCCCAATTGGCATAGAATCTAGGCTGCGAGTGGCTCATATTTCATCGCATTTGGTTGATGGACTAGCGGACGCTAGCGGAGGGCTTTCACCTAAGCCTTTTGTGTACAGCCGGGAATTTGTAGAGCTCTTGTTTGGATACACTGCCGGATGGTTCAGACCCTATGGAGGTGCAACAGTGATTTGGGCAACACAACCCGATAATCCAAATCCGTTTGTACCCCAGGCGGGGATAGATGTCCGAATTCCGCTGAACACCCGATGGACTTTTAGAGGAGGTTACGATGTTAAGCTCATCGGAATCGATGGAGCCTATGGTGCCGCCAATGCGGCACAAGCTGGAGTATTCTATGCAATGATGGATGGTCGGGGCATTCTCATCAGCCTGTATGGATACAGTGGCCGAAGCATGCATGGCATGTTTTACACGTCGCGTGATGAGTATTTCGCTGCAGGGTTTCAGCTCGTCTTGTAGCGTCAGCGTATAATCATCACCAGAAATACAATCGGCGAACACTGTCTTCCGAGACAATCACCCTCAATCACAAGACTGTACACACCGGAACTCGTTTCGGGAATTGCAATCCTCCACGAGTTCAAGCCTACCAAGGTTGTTTCCGGCAACGAAATGCGCTGCCCGCTTACGTCAACGAGGGATAACGTCAGAGGTTCAAAGGGCAGGTCGTTGATGAACAGCACATTGTTAAAAACGGGGTTAGGAAATATCGAACTATGTTGATATTCAACATCTACACTATTCGGAGCAGAAGTATCCCACTGTTGAGCGCGTACAGACCTGCCCAGTATAGGCTGTCCCACAGGAATACCGTTCCGCGTTGTGGTTGTCCTTGATGATACAATC
>JAGVJW010000128.1 GCA_020050895.1 bacterium
ACGCAATCGGCAATCGTAGCGATATTCGCATCATCACTCCGAGCAATCCACTGCGACGCGGCGCACAGCTTTCTCTGGAGGTTGACGCAAAAGGCAACGATGTTTATAATGCCCTCATAGATGCCGGTCTGGTTGTAGACTGGCGCAAACCCAACGTAATCCGTATAGCTCCCGCGCCTCTTTACAACACCTTCAACGATGTAGCCGTCTTTGGCGCAGAACTTACGCGTGCAATTACATGAGTGAGACGAGTGAATCAGGGAATTACATCGTTGGCAGGCATCCAGTAATCGAGGCGATGTCGGCCGATTCGCCACTGGAAAAAATATTTATCGTGTATGGGGCTGATGATTCACAGATTCACAGAATACGAGCCTTGGCAGATAGGAAACGTATACCATGTTCAACCGTCGACAAGACAAAATTCTCTGTCCTAGAGCGCACGATTGGTATTGAACGGAATGAAGCACAGGGTGTAATTGCACTCCGATCTGCGCGACAGGCATACTCACTGAATAATTTGTTGGACGAGGCGCTTGCGGTGTCGGCAAACCCCTTAATTGTTGTGCTCGATGGCATCACAGATCCGCACAATCTTGGTGCAATCGCCAGAAGTGCCGAAGCTGCCGGTGCCTTCGGATTGGTGATGCCGCAGCGATATTCGGCGCCCATCACTGCAGTGGTAATCAAGTCTTCGGCCGGAGCCATCGAACATTTAAAAATTGCACGCGTTCCGCGCGTCTCGGAAGCGCTTAAGGAATGTAAGCGGTTGGGATGGACAATCCTCGGCACAGGCTCACCAGGTACATCGCCGTACACTGATGCAGTTGAAGCAGGACCGATAATTCTTGTCATCGGTGATGAAGGCACTGGCCTGCACTCAAGCGTAAGAAATATCTGCAACCGGATCCTCGAAATCCCCCTCAAGGGAAGAGTTGCTTCGCTCAATGCAAGCGTCGCGGCAGGCATCATCCTGTTTCATCTTGCACATCACCGCAACTAACTTTCTATTTACTCTTTTCTGACTTTTTTGCATAAAAAAACCTCTCGCTTGGTGAGGGGCGAGAGGCAGTATGAGGGGGTTATGCACAGTAGCAATTCAAAGCGAATCACTACCGAATTTCTGGTACAACTTAACTCATACAAAAATATCAGACGGTTGTGACTTAATCACTACGTAATTGTTAACATCTCAAAGATATTTTGCACTCGGTATCTTTGCCGCTCGCAGTAACCACTAAGAAATCATGCTGGATACAGAACATGGGTTCACAAAGGAGCAGACCCACGAAAGTTCCGGATTTCAAGCAAGACGTGCAGAGTGTGCAAGTGAGGCAGAATACCTTCTATATACGGATAAAAGACCACATCGGTTTTCACAAAACACAGGATGCAGAGAGATGCCTCTCATTCGGGAAATACACGAAGCAACCGGGCATACGTATGGTGCTGAATAGATAGCTGATGAGTTGCGAAAGAAAGACCGGGCTGTTGGCAAAAAGGGAACGCTTGTTTCAATCTTTAGAAGCAGGCATACTCCTTAATATTATAGGGGTTTAGAATATTGGTGCCCATAAATTCATTGGTACCAACGGTCCGATATTGAAAGGCGGAAAAACTACTGAACCAAGTTCTGAGTAACCTACGCTATAGGGACAGTCAGTCTTCCTCAAGCAACCCAGACCATCGGGCGGAGGCGAACCTAATAAACAGCCTCCTGTTCCAGGGACGGGAATTCTACCGGGGTACTGGTATTCAAGCCAGCATGAGCAATATCCTGGGCCTGGGACATATTTGCATGTATCTTCGGAGTAGGCCCATGGATAGCTTGGTGTACCCGTGAGCAGTATTAATATGCCAATCAACAAAGTAAATCGAATCATTGACTCTTCTCCCAAGAACGGTTAACACTTTGAATTAAATAATCAGAAATTCGATCGATTACGGCACAATGATCTTTCGTGTACAGACTACGCTGCCACCAGACATTCCAAGTATGATTTTTAGACCCGATGATTCAGCAACGAATGTTGGGTTGGTAACCAACGGAACAGAAGAAGACCAGACAAGGCTTCCATCGATATCATGAATTTCAATACTCGTTAAATCAGTTGGAATTGTATGACTTACAATAACACCTGAGGGTTCGTATGTTCCTGAAGCCGAGACCTCGCAACTTCCATCACCACCACAGTTATTATTAGCTTCAACGCTGTCACTATATGCTGTAAAATCTGAATTAGTAAGCTGGAATGTCGATAACATCATCTGCATCCCATCGTGACGAATAAATGGTTTAGGACTGGCTCCTGTTGTCCATGTGTTAATTCGAATAAACACATAAGTCGTGTCAGTAAGACTCGTTGGAACTGCATGTCTAACACGTGCACCCATTGGGAACCACGACCTGATACATGGTCTTTTATTATCAGTTGTTGTGGCTATTGCAAAACTGTCCAGGAGCATCAAGCGCATTCCGTTGGCGTTGTTAACAAGTTCTACTGAAAATGACAATCCATTTGCATTAACATATCGGCTGTGCGATAGTGAAGATGTCAATCGGTCAACAAATACAAGTCTTCTAAAGAATTGTAATGTATCTCCGCCAATTACTGGAAAAGTCCTGGTAATAGACCGATTACGCATTTCTGCAGCAGACCATTCCTCAATTGGACTGTCCGTTACAGAATCGTAGTTCACAATCCTATTGATACACCAATCAGACAGGTAAAGCTTATTCCTATTCAAAAGGAACTCGGAAAAAAACCATTCGCTATATGACGAATCAGCCTCGTAACCAAATTTGAAATATGGTGCCCACTCTTCCGGTGCAACAAACATAGTGTCTGCGTACGCGCCAATCCGTCCCCAAACGTATCCAGGAGATGTATGGGCTTGTACTAGTGAATCGCATTGAGCACTGGAGATGCTGAATCCCAATACAACAAAACAAATGATCAAACCGAAAAATCTCAGGTTTTTTTTCATAACTAAGGGTGAGGTTCCCCCAATTTAGTAGTCAGTGAACATGATCAATTAGTTGCTGTTTCAAATAGTTGTCAAATTCAACAGGGTGGACTGGTCCCGTAAAACTAGACACTCGACGTAGTCAATTGTTGTTTACGAATGTACTCACCTTCGAATGCAATTGGTGTTGTGTATCCGAGTGTTGA
>JAGVJW010000257.1 GCA_020050895.1 bacterium
TATTGTTTCTGTCCAACGATCTGTATTTTCCATCATCTAAAAAATACGAACGATGATGTGTAAACTTGTGTTTTTTACAATCGTAATGTGCCAATGATACCGGAGCAGCCAATTGAATTTCATCTCCCGAGCGTGAGTTCGACAAATGATTACGCAAAGGAGTTGCTGCGACGAAATAATTATGTATTCGTTAGCGCAATGCATCAAACAGCAGGAAGGGGCAGAAATGGCAGGGCGTGGTTTGGCGACTTCGGTGCCAATGCTTATTGCTCACTTGGAATGAGGCATACTTCCGAGAAATCCGTGAGCGACCTTGCAGCGTATATGGCGAAAGGGGCTCTGGCAACAATCTACACGTTACGTGCATGCTCGCCCGACACAAGTTTCCGTTTGAAATATCCAAACGACGTTCAGGTGATGATGGAAAATGGATGGGCTAAGATTGCGGGGATACTTGTTGAACATGAATTTTTAGGAAGCACATGCACATCTTCGGTGATAGGCGTGGGAATCAATAATGGTCAGCGCTTCTTCCCTGATACTATCATGCAGCCATGTACGTCGTTGCGCCTGGTTGGCCGTGATATAGCTGTTTCGATACTTGTTCAGCAACTAAAATCCGATCTTGTGCAAACAAATAACATGCGAACAGATGAAGCACTGCAATGTTGGGTTGACGAATTAGATATTTTAGGAGCAAGCATTAGAATACTTGACGATTCCAGTGAGTGGGTTGTCACTAAGGTAATGAACGACGGTCGCCTTGTGGCGAAGAACAAAGTATCACTAATTGAACGGACCGTCACAGATGGCGACTCTGTACGATACTAAAATTGATCTTAATAATGTCGAGTACGGCATCTGTGGGATTGATGTAGGCAACAGCCGGGTAAAAATCCATCACGATGATGTATTTCTGTCGTTTCCATACGACAAGGATTGGAAGAAGAATGTCCAGCATCATTTTCGAGACCATACAACACGACGCTATTTGATTGGCCTTTCGAGCGTTAATCCACGGCAAACGACGGCTATCGTCAAGGTTTTGCAGCGTGTTCCCGGTCATCTCGTTATCAATGTTCATTCACTCATGATGCGTAACGAGAAACTATTATCGTTTGGTGCTGTTGAAAATGCCGGCATAGACAGATTGCTAGGCGCAATCGGTGCAATGCAACAAGCAAAGCCTCCATTGATTACCATCGATTGCGGAACAGCGATTACGATTAATGCTGTATCAGAAAAAAACGTATTTATCGGCGGAGCAATTTTTGCGGGCAGTTCTACGCAACTGTATGGACTGGCAAAGCAAACGGCAGGCATCCAGGAATTTTCTTATTCACCACCTGTGAGCTCGATAGGAGTAAACACATTTGAGTCTTTGATGATAGGTGTTACAGCATCGGTTGTTGGTGGAGCGACTGAAATTATAAAATCCATGCAGGCAGAGCTGTTTCACAATACTGCCGTTAGCATTGTTATTACAGGCGGAGAGGGTATGCATCTCGTGAGCGGTTTAAAGGCGAATGGAATAGATTCGGTTTACTATCAGCATCTTGTTACCGACGGCATATTATCCCTGCTTGCCAACGCTTCGCGAATTGATGTGCAGGATGCAATCATTGAGAAAATTCGCACATGAGTGGCGTACCCATGCCCCCTTCCATTGCCATTCACGGGGGAGCAGGAAATCTTGAGAAGTACCGTAACACGGGAAGGCTGGAAGAAGCCGAAGTGTTTCTTGCAACTTTAATTGACGGGCTGTACACAGATGCGATGAACGGTATGTCGGCGATAAACCTCGTAACAAAAGCTGTTGTAATGCTGGAGGATTGCGGCTTCTTTCATGCAGGCAAGGGATCATCGCCGAATTCACAGGGAGTCATCGAAATGGATGCCTCGATTATGCGCGGTGATACGCAGCAAGCGGCAGGAGTAATTGCTGTCTCGGCAGTAAAGAATCCAATTCTGCTTGCCAGACACATCATGGAGAATACACCGCATGTGTTGGTGCATGGCGCTGCTGCCGAAGAAATTGCAACTGCTGCACACATTGAACAGGTTGGGACTTCTTACTTTGTGCCGTGCGACGAAATAGGGGCCACCATCAGTGCTCCTTCCAGGTCGGAGGGTACTGTTGGAGCTGTGGTGAGGGACGTAAGTGGCATGATGGCAGCAGCCACATCTACGGGGGGCGTATTGCGCAAGGCTGCAGGACGTGTTGGAGATTCTCCCATCATTGGCGCTGGCACTTTTGCACGCAATCTTGTAGGTGCAGTTTCATGTACAGGAATAGGAGAGTATTTTATTCGCACAGCGGCTGCCAGCCAGATTATTTCACGGATTGAACTTCTGGGTGAAACAGCATCGGCTGCTGCCGGACATATACTTGAATCGGTGGGCCGTATGGGTGGCGAGGGAGGCATTATTGCGATTGGACAACGCGGAGAATGTGCCATGTTATTCAATACACAGGGAATGTATCGTGCCGCAATTGATTCAAGGGGCGAGCGAACCGTTTCAATATTCTAAAATAATTTAGAATGCATGACCAAGACCGATACTTAGCTGCCAGTTAGCCCCACCCATGATGTTTGTTCTACCATTAAAGATCCACCTACCAGCGGTTCTCAACGGGTCATAAACACTAGTTGCATAATCTATCCGAACCGGTCCGACAGGCGTGTCGAATCGATATCCCAGTCCGGCTGCCAATACACTACCCTTGTACACATCTTCAAACCTCATTGTACCGTAGAGGTCAACGGTAAGACGGTTAAATGCGTTTCCGGCATCAATGAAAAATGTTATTCCGCTACGTTCAACAATAGAAGCCCACAGAGGATTCCAACCGCGGGGCCGACCAAACGTATACCTAAATTCAATGCCAAGTTCGATGAGCGTTCCACTGCCAACAACATTTGAATAAATATTCTCTTGAGAGTTGTTTTCTAAATCGACAACACCTGAATGTGGATCGTGTAGCAATCTCGATGGATATGAGCGTATACTCGCGGCTCCGCCAGCAAAGAACTGACGTTCCAGCGGAACGTATGTATTTGTATCGATTGCACTGCCGGGCTTGAAATTCAATAACTGAATGTGTCCGAGCTTAACCTTAGTTGCCAATATCAGTCGAGGGTTGAGAGCTGTTACGGCAGTATTGAAAAATTGAAATCGAATAAATTCGCCCGCTCCAAATCCCCCCTCAACCGAAAAGTTCAGGAAGTAGCCTCTGCGGGGATTAACAAGATTGTCTCTATGCTCACCGCGAAGATTAAAGCCAGGATAAATACCTGTGAACCACATTGAATTAGGATCGTTCAGGTATGCATCAAGCACGGAAAACTGATTATATGTGCTGAGCACCGTTGCAGTATCCTGCGGAGTGCGAGCATCACCGAGTGCCGTCTCCAAAGCCTGATCAAAATTTTCAGGCACCTGACGCTCAAGACTCAGATTAAAGTCGAAGCCGTTGAATAGTGTGTAGCTATAGAGGTTAACGGGGAGCCTCCCACCAAGCCCAAACGAGGCCAGACGGAACGGGTAAACGAGGAGCCGGTATGAGTAATAAGTATTTGTTTGTAAACCCAAGCGTATTCCTCCTACACGTGCCAAACTTGGCCAAGCCAATACAAATGAAAGCAACGCCTCACTTTCAAGTGGTTGCCCCTGAAGAATACGGCTGATGTCTTGTAGAATGTATTGTGCAGTTACCGAAGACACCTGGGCTCCACCAAAGGTGTTCTTGTATTGTGCAGTAGCGCCAACACCAACGTTGAGATAATTGTCTACGGCAGTCTGAA
Source organism: bacterium (assembly GCA_020050895.1). GTDB lineage: Bacteria > Bacteroidota > Ignavibacteria > Kapaibacteriales > Kapaibacteriaceae > OLB6. The sequence goes on from JAGVJW010000257.1 coordinate 3,807, forward strand.
AGAATAGGAAATTGGTGCCGACATCATAGACCTTTGCATTCCTTGTAAAGACTTCGATGGCAACAGCCGAATCTGCATCAGACATGTCGGTCGAGTCGAGAAAAACAACTGTAATAGTATCAATTGCAACTATTTCAAAACATCCCAAACCAATAAGGCTAGCTCTGGTCTGATTCAGTTTGAGCTTGCTATACCAATCACCTTCCTGAAATTCAAGCTGCCTCCTACGCATAGATTCATTAACACTTGGATAGCCGTTAAGATCTTCTGTAAAGACAATCTGACGAATCCTTACACGACTACCAGGTTCGATTTTAGCAAGTAATGTGTCGTGCTTACCGTCATCAGAAATGCTGACTACGGGGGGTTCGAAGTATGCTCGGTAGTAGCCGTTGTTTTGAAGAACAGCCACGATGGCACGTAGCTCCTTTTCAAAGGCAGCTTCAGAGTATGGATCGCCCCTTTCAATATCTCTAACGTCGTTAATTTCTTTTAACACACTGTCTGGGACCTTGTACAAGCCTCGGTAAACAACTGTATCTATTTGTGCTCTCGGACCTTCCTCGACGTAAAACGTAAGTGTGTTCAGATAGGTTGAAAGGTTGTATTCAAACTTCCATGTTACTGTGGCATTATGAAATCCGTTCTGATCCAGATACTTTAACAATGCCACACTATCGTCGGAAGCCATATCAGGATTGAAATAGCGTAGTTCATCTTCAAGGTTTTTCTGAACCTTGGAGAGTGTTTGCATGATCTGCTTTGGAGTGGAAGGATTACGGCGAAGATTTTCGTAGTAATAGTATGTAAGGCGTCGGGTAAAACTGATATCGCTTTCACGAGACACGATTACGCCGATCAAATCTTCTTTTGCTGTCTCGTTCAATCCCATGAATTCGATTGCTTCCAACTCTCCGAACCCCTGCGAGACATTCATGCCGGAACGGGCTCTGTGGCCAGCCACACTGCTGTCTTGCATCACTTGGGCAAAGGCCGGAGACGACTCTAGAGTTACCCATGCAATCAGGATGGGAATCAACAAGAACATCCGGCTAAAGGCGGCGCCCACGCGTCAAAGATACTTCCCTTAGAACTGATGGAATAAAAAACCTGACGGAATAAAAAAAACGCTCGCTCAAAGTTGTTAAGCGAGCGCAAAAAATTCAGCGGGAGTTAAAATTCGTTATCGTCGTCTTCATTAAACAGAAAATCATCAGAAGCGCTTTCATACTCTGGCCAGAGGTCTTCAATGCTCTCATACGTGATGTCTTCGGTGTCATCCAGTTCTTTCAGGTTCTCAATTACCTGCGTTGGTGCTCCTGTCCGGTCTGCATAATCGATCAACTCCTCCTTAGTTGCAGGCCATGGAGCATCTTCGAGGTATGATGCCAGTTCTGGTGTCCAAAACATGATTGGTTCCTTTGATGTAGCGGTGGTCGTGAATCAAACGGGCGCGAATATACATTTGGTATTTGTTAATTGGTAATGTGCATTATTCGAGAGGCACATGTCTGATGTGCACACTCCTACTTGGACAAGAGGCTGGCGGCAAAGGTGAGATCTGTATTAGTGGTGATTTTGATGTTGGCGGGCTCACCGGGGATGCAACGTACCCTCTGCCCGGAGGCTTCAACGAGAGAAGCATCGTCAGTTCCTGCCAAACTGTGCCGGATTGCGTTGTTGTATGCGCTTACCAGGACGTCGCGTCTGAATCCCTGTGGCGTTTGTGCTCTTCTAATTTCAGACCTGTTGATGGTGTCGACAACAAAATCGTTCCTGACGATCTTAGCTGTGTCAGATTCTTCCACACACGGTATTGCAGCCCCCTCCCTGTAAGCCGCGTCAATGATTTGTTCAAATAATTTCTTTGATGCTAGGGGGCGAACAGCATCGTGAACGAGGATGACGTCGACTTCGGCGATGGATGAGTTCATCAGCGCATTTGCGACGGAATCCCGACGAGTATTTCCGCCAGTGACAACGTTGATGCGGTCATCGTCAATACTGTAATGCTTTAATAAGGTTTGCAGGGTTGTGTCTGTTGGTGAAACTGGTATCACAACAGATTGAACACCATCAATGCTCAATGACGTTTCGACAGCGTACAGGATGATGGGTTTACCACCTAGCAGCACGTATTGCTTTGGCAGTTGTCCTCCGAATCGTATGCCGGAACCCGCAGCAGGTAGAATGATGCCGATTGAAATCATCGTAGCAGAGGGTTATCTGAGCGTTCGAATGTTCCGTGTTGCAGTACATCGAGTATGTGATACATTCCAAGCTTCCTTGCTCTTAGGAATCCAAGCCAGGCCATGTCTGCAAACCGGCCATTTTGCAGCAGATCGAACAGCCATTCACCGGAATGCTCCGGTTTTTCCTGACGCATGCCGGCTCCAAGTTCTAGAAGCCACTTGCGGTTGAATGTTTCCTGCGAGCCAATTGTTGGACTCATGATTATTGGAATCCCAAGACCTGTGTAAAACGAAAGCTCGCTTGGCTTGGTCCACAAAATATCTGTTGACCGGATCGCTCTGTTGAACTCAGCAAAATGTGTAGCACGGTCGCTATGGTAAAGCACCTTTGCATTTGGTGAATCACCAACAACACGGTGCACATTCTCAAAGAAATGTTCAGCGGTATCGGAGCGAGTGCCTGCAGACAACACTAGATTCATTGTTCCTGCCTGTATTCTTTCGCGGAACGCAGTAAGCAATGCAGTCCCAATTTCTCGCTGGGCTCCGGCACCGCCAACGGCATACATCAGTGTAAGAACACGCTCCTGTGTTGGCTGAGCATCGGCAAATTCTCCAAGGATGTGGCGCACGCTATGTCCCAGCGTTCTGTGAAACCTTCCTGTTGGATCCAAGATGCAAAGTCGAACAGCAAGGTCGTGCTTCAACGTTGTTAATTCCCTTCCTCCAAGCAATTCATCGTCGAACGGAAATCCCGTTAAAAAAATTCGTTCTTCCGGAACACCGTATGATTTTAGACGTTGAGCTGCTTTCCCGCATGGTGCGAAATAATTAATCTGTGAGTCCCATGGTTCCTTTGCAACCCAAACACGATTAAGGTCGGCATCGCATATAATACAGTAAATGGGTTCCATCCCAGCACTGTCGGCTGCTATTGCAGCAACATAAAACGAAGTGAGAATTGGAAGCGGATGTCGTGAGACAGTCTGAATGAAACCCGCGCCAAGACCGTGACGAATCTGCCAGCTAAGCATGTCTACCTGCATCGTAGAATGCGACAGGTTTCTGATTGGATACAACGAAGGAATGTGGAGCATTTGGTCGAGCATACCAAACAATTGCTTGCCGATTATTGGAATTGCTTTTGCACGCGAAAACGTTTCGTACAAACGCAGATACGTTTTCCATTGGTTGCGTTCGGAATCCGTTACATCGGTTGTATCGCCCGCATTAACGATTCCGGTATAGGCAAACTCACGAAATGGGTATACAGCACGTTGATGTCCATATCCCATATCTGCTGCAACTACCCAGAGGTCAGTCATTTTACCTGACTTTGAACGAAGCCATTGTAATGATTGCAAGCATTATTCCAACGATATAAAACCGCGTTACAATCTTAGACTCATGCCAACCACTCTTTTCAAAGTGATGATGTATGGGTGCCATCAGGAATACACGCCGCCCCTCTCCGAATCGCCTTCTTGTGTATTTGAAATAGAGTACTTGAATTATCACACTCATGGTTTCAGCAAAGAAAATACCACCGACAATTGGCAGAAGAAATTCTTTCTTAATTAACACACAAAGCACGCCAATTGCACCGCCAAGAGCCAGTGATCCAGTGTCGCCCATAAACACCTGAGCTGGATAGGCATTGTACCAAAGAAATCCCATGGCTGCACCAACGATTGCTGCACAAAAAATTGCAAGCTCATCCGCTCCGCGCAGGTGAATGATGTTGAGGTAATCAGCAAAAAATGCATTGCCGCTGAAGTATGCAATTACTGCAAGAGTCAGAGCACTGATGCCCACTGTGCCAATGCACAAGCCATCCAGCCCGTCAGTTAGATTCACAGCATTCGATGTGGCTGATATTATGAAGATCACAATAGGGATATACAGCAGCCCAAAATCGAAATTCACCATTTTCTCGAATGGGACTGTGGTAACAGTTTTAAAATCGGCCAGCGTTGGTGAATACCACTCAGGAAAAAAATACACGGATCCTCCAAGGATCAATCCAGCAATCACCTGTCCCGCAATCTTGTAACGCCCTATCAGCCCCTTACGAAATTTTTTTACGACCTTTAGATAGTCGTCAATGAACCCCACCAAACCAAGCAATGCTGTTATCACAACGGCCATGACGATGTACATGTTGAAGATGTTGCCCCACAGAAGACTTGGTATGAGAACAGATGCGAGAACGATAAGCCCTCCCATTGTTGGCGTTCCAGCTTTTTGCTCGTGATGACCCACTCCATGCAATTCAGATTTTGCCTGTTCTCCAATTTGATACTTCTTCAACTTATTTATGATGAACGGTCCAAGTACCAATGAGATGAACAGGGCGAATATCGCCGCTGCTGCAGCACGGAACGTCACGTACGAAAACAACCCTATGCCTGGAATATCGGCAATGGATTTAAGCCAAACGGCGAATTGGTATATCATTGAACTGAACTGCGAAGGTGTATAATTACATTTTCCATTTGCATTCCGCGTGAACCCTTAATCAGCACAACACTGCCGGACTGCGTGTTATCCCGAATTATCCGTGCCGCTGCTTCAAAAGAATCTGCCTCGATGGCGTGCGAAGCTTCCCGATGCTGCAGCGCCAATCGGAAGGACTCTCCGATCGTAATTACAAGATCGGCAGATTGCAGCGCATGCTCAAGGACAGATAAATGCTCTTCGGGCGCCGTAGGTCCTAGCTCCCTCATGTCGCCAAGAACTGCAATGCGCCTCTTTGCAGGGTACATTGCCAAAGTCTTTAGCGACATCTTCATTGATTCCGGGTTGGCATTATATGTATCGTTCAGCACCGCTATGCCGCCAATCCGTTCAACTGCCATTCTTGCATAACCCTGCGAGGTAAGGGGCTGGTAGGATTCAAGACCCTGCTTGATCTGGTGCGCACTGTAGTTGAGAGACCAGGCAACGGCAACTGCGCAAGCCGCGTTATAAGCAGAAGCCAAACCAACAGTGTGCATGTGAGCGTGAAAGGTTGTAGCGCCTTTAACAAGATGCAGTGTTGGATGCACCTCTTCGTCGAACGTAACCTGCAAATGAATGTCTGCTTCGTTTTCTATGCTAAACGTAATTGCACGTCCATGATGACCGTGATGGCCGTAGCGCTGTAGGCGTTCATCGTCGACATTCACAAATAACAGGCCTCCATTGTCTGTCAGATAATCAAACAACGCTGTTTCTTCCCGTTCGATACCATCAAGATCAATTAATTTTTCGAGATGTTCCTTTCCGATGTTGGTAATCAGTCCATGGGTTGGTTGAACCATTGCGCTGAGAAGTTCAATTTCACCCGGCTCGTTTGTCCCGATTTCAACTACAGCTGCTTCGTGTTCTCCCGTCAATCTCAACAGTGTATGAGGTGTGCCAATTCTGTTGTTAAAGTTTTTTTCTGTTTGCAATACATGCATTGCTACAGATAGAACATGTGCTGTGATGTCCTTAGTTGATGTCTTTCCTGCGGCGCCTGCTATTGCAATCACGGGAATATCGAACCGACGCCGATGATACCACGCAAAAGAACCCAGTGTATGCAAAGGGTCGGCTACAGCTACGATTGGTTTTCCAGGCCACCGTTGAGCATAATCAGGATAACGGACTACGTCGATCACTGCAATGGAAGCCCCCTTATCAAATGCCTGATCGACATATTCATGTCCGTCAAAGTTTTCACCTCGCAATGCAATAAATGCATTATCCTGCGCAAGCGTTCTTGTGTCTGTGCTAACTCCCCGCACAACCACCGTATCCTGGAGGGCATAAGCGGCATCGCCGGCAATTGCCATCAAATCGTGGTGGTCGAATGTACTCATGCAAATCTTTCTGCACATCGAAGGCGTGCACTGCGTGCCCGGGAGTTTATCTGCAGTTCGGCGTCGGTGGGATTAATGGGCTTCTTCGTCACAATTCTTAACCTTGGGCTGTCGGTCTTTTCAAATTCTTTGTAAACTTCTTTAATAATCCGGTCTTCGCCTGAGTGGTAGCTGAGTACAACAATACGTCCGCCGATTTCCATTAATGGAACCATATTACGCAGCGTCACTCTTAGCCGGGACAGCTCTCTGTTAACTTCGATGCGTAAGGCTTGGAAGACCTTTGTAAGTGTCTTAGCCTGAAGATGTGGGGGCACGTTTTGAATAACAACGTCGCGCACATCGGAAATTTTTTTGAAGGGGGCAATCTTCCGCCGCCGCTCAACTGCTCGTGCTAGCAAAAA
>JAGVJW010000164.1 GCA_020050895.1 bacterium
TAATGGTGCATAGTCGCGTGGTAAACGATGATGGTACTGTTGAAATACTATCCCATGATGACCCCGCATCGTTGCTCTTGTAAATAGAGTTATATGATGAGCCTCGAGCAGCATACATGATGGCAGGCGAACGTGGATCTTCGATGATTGCATCGGAGATAAACCACTGCCGAACCGGATTTGGATCGCGTTCTACGTATTCCCATGTTGTGCCCCCGTCGAGAGAACGCTTTATCCCATTAAATAAGAAACCGCCAACAAAAATTGTTCCTGTATCCCGACTGCTCACCACAAGTGAAGTTATTGCGTTGTCGACGCCAACGGTCCCAACAGCTACCAGCTCCCAAGACGAACCGCCATCGTTGGATCGGAATATTTGGTTGGATCGGTAGCCAACATAGATCTTCTGAGGGTTCAGCCTGTTAATCTGGACGTTGTACGACGTAAAGGGCAGGAGAAGCTTCCAACCTTGACCCACTGCGCTAGAACACCAGACTAACAATACTGCAACGACGGGAATGATTTTCGCAAAAGAATTCATCAATTTGGTTTGATTAGAAGATCAGATACCGATCCATGCGGTGAAATAACCTGAATAATGTAGAGTGACGGAGCAAAAAATGGAAATGGAATTGTATACGCTCGAGAATCGCCGTTTAGAACTCCATTTGTAATGGTCTTACCTTCGAGTCCGATAATTCTGTACTCGCTTACACCTGGTGGAGATTCAAAGTTTAGATAAATATAGTTAGCATCAATGTGCGCAGTCATGTTTAGTGAATTCGAATACGAGATGCCGTCAGATACGCCGGTTATCCTGTCCGAAATAAACAACCCGCCAGTGGAGGCCATAACCAGAAAAGGGAAGCCCGAACGGTACGTTACTGCAAAACCCCACACGTTCGACCCCACATCTCCAATTTCGTTTTCCGTCCACGGAACATCGCTCAGGTCTTCGACGGACGAATCGGCAATCCTGACGCGAAGGGCGATTGAATCGCCATTGATGTAGCCAGAGTCTGTAGGATAATCAACTTGATTCCCGCCGATATATAATTCGTCACCGCTTGGCGTGGCATTGATCATTAAGGCGTACAGCGATGTATCCTGAAACCGAATGCGCTGCCATGATTGACCATAGTCTGTAGACTTGTGCAAGCCACCATTGACTGGATTCTGGCGCAGGCTATAGCCGGCAGTCATATATACGGTGCCGGGTACTGATGGACTCCAAGCAAAGTTTGCTATATCCATATCGGGTTGTACACCGGGAACCTGGGAACTAAGATTCCACGTTATTCCGCCATCGCTCGACCGATACACAAAAGCCCGGCGTCCGCCTGCAACAAGGACGTTGGCGCTGTCCGGGCTTACGCTAATTGCCCTTATCCTGTCTATTCCCGTCAATCCAGGAATAGCACCCACCGAATCCCAGGTTTCACCTGCATCCAGAGAGCGATACACGGTTCCGTTATTGAACCTGACGGCATACATAGTATCCGGATTCTGGGGATTAAACGCCATGGCACTGCTCCCCGGAAACTCTATCAACGAACCATCGCTCGATGTGAGAACTCTATTCCACGTTTCGCCACCATCGGTACTCCTGTCAATACCATCGAATGCATTTCCCCCGGCATACAAGTAGCTGCCGCGTCTGGGGTGAACCTTGAACAGCAGTATCTCCGATGCTCCGCCGCCGTTGCCAATTAATCGCTCCTCCCATGTTAGTCCGGCATCGGAGGAAATCAGGAACGTGCGGGAAACATTTCCTGCATATAAAATGGACGGATTCTCGGGGTTGGCTGCTACTGAGTACAGCGATCTGTTCGGAATTGATACTGTCCAAACTTGTGCGAAACAGAACGTGTTTGCTATCAGCAACAGCGCTGCTACAAATGAGGTATACATGACTGCACTCAAAAAAAAAGGGGCAACAGAACGTTGCCCCAAATATGCAGCCTTACTGAGTCACTTCAAAACCGACAATTGATGTGCGTTCTGAGCGCCATCAACATTCAGGACGATGTAATATGAACCACTAGCCAGGTCGGCAGTCAGCACATTCATACTGTGAAGTCCCAAATTCAACCAACCATTGTAAACTTTCTTAACAACATTTCCGGTAACTGAAAAAATATCAATCGAAACGTTGCCCGGTTTGTCCATGGAAAACGAAACTTCAGCATTCTCTGAAGCCGGATTCGGTCTAACATCACTGATGCGGAATTCGGCATTAATATCTTCGGGCTCAACAGAGTTCACATTGAGAACATCGAGTATAGCCGTATTAATCCCATTGGGGGTAATACGATCAACACTTGCACTCAGTAAAATGTCGGGCATGCTTTGAATAACACTGTACCAACTGTATTGAGGGTTAACTTCTGTCTTAAGAATGGTCTTATTGGTCAGGAAGGGTACGTTTTCAAGGTCAGGTATTACGCTGGGAATCTTTGTACCGTGATCATAGTTATCATCGTTCGTGATATTTATCGGAGTCTTCCAATTAGCACTGGTAACAGACCGATAGGAGACATACACATCCGTCGCGTCAAGGCTGTCGAGTTCGAACGTAACGTATGAACCGTCCTGGTTGTAGTAAACAGTCATGGGAGGCGTGAATTTTACGACCCTGTCGGGGTTGACATCTACCCATTTGAGCAAAATGTTCTGCCCATCGGCAGTAATTGAGGCGTCAATCTCATGTCCCATTGGATTAACCATATACTCTGGCCACCAAACATTAGTTGGTGAGGTTAGGGCACGCCGAAATACCGGTGGCGTTGTTCCCTTTAATTCAGCAACTCTAACAAGAGTCCATATTCCATTGTCGAACGACGCCTCCACCAGATCCAGGTTAAGAATAATATTCTGATCATTGGGATCGGTTTGATATACTCTGAAGAAATATGAAAACTTCCCGGTACCTGTTACAACAAATGCATTCTGTTGGTATGGACCAAATACACTGATATTGTCCCACCCATATTGAGATGAATAGTCATTGTACGCCGCCACAGGCATACGATTGAAGGCAGTCCAGTCAATACCCTGGTTATCACTAATACTAACAGCCGGTACACGAATGTTTGGATCATCAGCAAAAATATTGTTCACAACAACATAAGCGCTGCCCTCTGAATCAACGGCTATTTGTGGCTTGCTATTGTATGTTTGTTCTGCTGAAGGTGCTGCTGAAAACTGACTGACATCCCATGCCGTTGGTGATGCTTCAATGGGGAAACTTTCCAACAAATAATCAAAGCTCCAAGCACCGTACGTACCGTATTGCGAACCAGAATTTTTTACCGGATCCAGCAAGCCTGCCATGTAAGCAGTGGGGTTATCACCGCTAAACCCGGCGAGGTCACCGGTAGTCCACAGAAAGTTGCCAGGCGCCCCCTCCACATTATCCATGTCGTATTGGAACGGCGCACCGCTACCTTTGAAAACTGCAAGCTGACCAGATTGCTCGAAGTTTTGATTGGACGCATTAAAAACATATTTAGATGCAAATGCAAACCAATTCAACTCGCTTGGATCGGTTACCTGGTTTCCGGGATTTGAAACCGTTAGGGACTGTATTAGAAAAAGTGTGGCATCTCTGTTAGCGATTTCTGTGCCTGGACTAAAATTGAGGCCTCGATTGCCGGACATCATCAGAGTGAGTCTTCCACCCGTGATATTCCCTGACGCCTGTTCTATAATTGGTTCCGGTTTCAGGAGGAACACCTTGTCTGTGCCAGGTTCATACACAAAGGGCGACTGATCGTTGAAGAATTCGAAAAACCCTCCAAATGAGGTCCAAAACTGAAACCTATAGTTGAGGGCCTGGACTGAAGGCACATTTCCCTTATCCGAAAGGAAGGGCGTGGTGGTCTGCAAGGTGGGGAATGAAATTGCTGTTTCCGGCATCAGCCGGTAATCAACGTTCTTGTTCGTCAACACTTGAGCCGACATTGTTCCAACAGAGAAAAGGGCAATGCATACCCACAGATGTAGCGATAGGTTCATCGAGTGACTCCGCTTGTTCGTAAATGTAGTGTTATGTGTGTCTTGGTAAATGGTTCCCATTTCAACGGACTGCAAATGTACGATCGAATGATGTACTGTAATAGCGGTCCGTAAATTTGGTAAAGTTTAGTTTTGTTCCACCTGTGTGTGACCCTTACTCGCAAGAGTTGTTACCAGCCCCTTACCATAAATACCATGACATCAGCAGATATTCTGGCATGTTTAGCAAATGTAATCGACACGGATTTTCAACGTTCTCTCGCCGAAACAGGTGCACTCCACGACGTTCGGGTTGACGGCAACAGTGTTCAGGTGTTTCTCGAGCTTGTACAGCCTATTCATTGGGTAGCGAGGGAAATTAATTCTGCATGTTCTGCTGCGATTGCACAACGCTATCCACAGGCAGAAGTTGAAATTTTTGTGAGAGAACGGGGCTTGCCAGACGCAGTCCGTAGTAAATCACTTGCAGGTGTGAGAAATCTGATCGCCGTTGCTTCCGGCAAGGGTGGTGTCGGCAAATCCTCGGTAGCGGCAAACCTAGCAATCGTAATGGCTCAAAAGGGTGCATCTGTTGGACTGCTCGATGCAGACATCTATGGTCCGTCGCAACCAACGATGTATGGTATGGCTGGCGAGGGAATGAAAGCTGAAAAAACAGAGGATGGGAAAATCATTGGATATCCGAACGAAAAGTATGGTGTGAAAATCGCATCAATCGGGTTTGTGATGCAACGAGATCAGGCTGCAATACTCAGAGGACCGATGCTCGCAGGGTACTTCACAACACTTGTAGATCAGATGCAGTGGGGCGATCTTGATTTTCTTGTTTTTGATCTGCCGCCAGGAACTGGCGACATTCAGCTTACTCTTACGCAAAAAATTCCGCTTACCGGCGCTGTAGTTGTAACTACACCACAGGAAATCGCATTGGCCGACGTTCGCAGATCAATCCAGATGTTTCGGAAAGTGAATGTTGAAGTACTCGGTGTTGTAGAAAACATGAGCTTCTTCGTGCCGCCCGATAATTTGGACCGACGGTACTACATTTTTGGAAGGGGTGGCGGAACTGCTGTCGCCAAGGAATTCGATGTACCGTTCCTCGGCGAGATACCAATCGACGCGAGTGTTCGTGAAGGGTCTGACAACGGCTTCCCCGTCGCTCTCAACCCCGATGCAGGAGCCGTGTACGATGCGTTTCAATCTGTTGCTTCGAATATCGTCAGCCAAGTTCGAAAGCGCAATGCAGCTCATACTTCAAGTCCGGTTACCATAACAATCTAACAACGTAAAATTGTTTAGGGTTTGCATTCCAACAATACATTACACAGGTACCTTGTGCACCGAATGGACCCTTGATGAATAGCGAATGGACCATATAAAGTGAATATTGAGGATCGAATTCTACAGGTTCTTAATGATGTAAGACCTTACTTGCAAATCGACAAAGGCGATGTGGTATTTGTGCGTTACGAAGCGGCGACAGGTATTGTCGAGCTCAGGTTCACTGGCACATGCAAGGATTGTGCAATGCTACCAATGACTATGCGTGCGGGTATCGAACGCGCCCTACGCGCTGCCATACCGGAGGTGAAGAGAATTGAATCGGTAAAGTAATTCCCCAATCGAGGGAAGTTGCCGGGAGGCATATGCTGCCGGGGAAGATGCCGGGAGACATATGCTGCCGGGGAAGATGCCGGGAGACATATGCTGCCGGGGAAGTTGCCGGGAGGCATATGCTGCCGGGGAAGATGCCGGGGAAGCTTTATCAATATTCTCTTAACCGTTTACACCTCAAAACATTGATAGCCTCAATTGCAGACGAATCTCAATCTGATGCTCTATCTACCAAATTGAGGTCTGAGAATATTTCCCATTCATTCGTATTTTTAAAGTCTTGGGCAGTTAGCTCAGCTGGTTCAGAGCACCTGCCTTACAAGCAGGGGGTCGGGGGTTCAAATCCCTCACTGCCCACCCCAGCAGCAAGAGTGGCGGAACTGGCAGACGCACCGGACTCAAAATCCGGCGGGCTTCAAAACCCGTGCGGGTTCGACTCCCGCCTCTTGCACACCAATCCCACCAGCCGATGTTCCGACGCTCATGCCTAAGAGCGCGGATGCGAACTTGTAGTTCGATTATTTCAATTACGTCCCTCGATTCCAACCTGTGTGGCTGAAGAAGGCCTGGATGTTTATATTGGAACTGTTGGCTGTGTCGAGGGCTCACGTCAAAATTGTACATCTACAGCCTTGGATTTTGAGATGAAAAAGCTGCATTTCGAAATTGAAATCAATGCTTCCAAAAAAGTAGTGTGGAATAATGTAATTCAAGACAAACCATTTCGGGAGTGGACCAAAGAATTTGCAGACCCATCCTTCTTTGAAGGCGATTGGAGTAAGGGCTCCAAGATTCGATTTCTTACAGTTAATAAAAATGGAAATGTGGAAGGCATGTCGAGCGAAATTGCTGATAACAAGCCGTATGACTTTCTTTCGATTCGGCATCTCGGATATATCAAGAACGGTGAAGAGGATCTCGATAGCGAAGAAGTGAAAAGCTGGGCGCCTGCGTACGCAAACTATTCGTTGAAAGAGGAAAACAATACGACTAAATTGACAATCGATGTGGACAGTGCCGACGAGTTTGTTGATTTCATGAATACCACGTTTCCTATGGCACTAAATAAGCTTAAGGAAATTTGCCAATCATAGAGTCGCATCGATCGATCTTTCATTATTTATTTGTGAAACAGATGCCCCGATTCAATCTCGCATTAATGACCGATGAAATAGGCTGAATAAAAGTTTTGGAGTTCATGGTCCTGCCTACGCCAAAGCAGACAGAGCAGAACAATTATGCATGCCATCAAGTGTTCAGCTTCTCCTGAAATACGAACGACCCGCTATGTGCGGGTCGTCGTTCTATGAGGGGTGGGAAGAGGAGGGGTCCCACTATAAGAGGCAATTTCACCGCACAATAATGAGAGGGGATGTGCTGTACGATGAACCGGCGTTTACGCGTACCATATAGATACCCGTTGCCACAGCCTCAGTCGGGATCGTATGACTCCATAAACCCGACGTTATGTTCCCAAACGTTTCCGTAAAAATATTTGTGCCGGTGATGGACGTGATCGTGACTGTAATATCGGTTTCATGAGTTTGCTGTCCAGATAAAATGATGTAATCGTTTGCAGGGTTGGGCGATATCGCAACATGAACATCTGATGAGGATTCTCCTACCGTCGAAGTTCCTCTTGGGAAATTTATTAGCGGTCCACCATCATTTGTTGCAGCGTACATTCCAAGTTCTACTCCATTTTCAATGCTCGTTGGATCTGCAAAGCCAGACGCGATAAGCACCAACGATTTTCCCGCCAACGGAATTAGATCGGCATAAAACTGGTCAAAAACCTGTTCGCCAGTCAGTGCCAACCCAAACAGATATTTATCCACCTCGAGGCTCACAGAACCTGAACTTGAGCCATATACAACATCTTCGGAAATCTTCACGGTGCTGTTAAGGATGAGATCTAACGCACCGAGGTCTGTTGTACCGTGGAAAAAAATGATGTCTGTGTTTGATGGCGAGGTTGCATTCGGTTTCACGTCATCAATACGGTAAGCACTGAATTTTATGGAGGGGGCTCGAACATCGGGGTTGGTTGCAAACTGTGCAGTATCGAGTACACCACTCGCAATCACGACGTGTTTTCCCGGACTGAAGGAGATGTTGATTGAGGCGACGGTATCCTGAACCGTTTCACTGACGGCTGGTGCGATACCAATCCTCA
>JAGVJW010000114.1 GCA_020050895.1 bacterium
AACCGCATTAAACTGATACAAAAAGATATATTAACATTGTCTATTACGGACATAATGACTCAATTCCCTGGAAAGGGAATAAAGGTCATTGGTAACATCCCTTACAGCATTACCACATCTATTCTATTTTGGTTATTTGATCAGCGGAGGAGCATAACGTCTGCCGTCATCATGATGCAGCGTGAAGTAGCAAGGCGCTGTGCCGGAAAACCCGGATCGAAGGATTACGGTATCTTATCTGTTGCATCTTGGTTTAGTGCACATACCGAGTTGCTGTTTCACGTAAATGCCGGATCTTTTTTTCCGAAGCCCGAAGTTACCTCGTCGGTTGTTCGATTTTCAATGCGCGCATTGGATCCGGGTAGGGTTTCTTTCGACGACTTCATGAACTTCACACGTGCTGCATTTAGTCAGCGCCGAAAGGTTATGTCGAACACCTTGAATTCATGGCTTCATCAGCATGGCATTAGTGATATAGATATATCAGGTGAAATCAATGGAATCAACCTGAAGGTGGCACGTACGGAGCAGCTTACTCCCGAGCAGATATTGAATCTTTATCAAACATTGATTGGTGCATCGGCACAGGGAGGGATCCAGCCCCACAGTTTATGAAGCCGCGTATTAACCGAGTAGTCAACGACACGATATCGAAAGTGATATCAGGAATAATCAGCTTTGATGTTTACACATTAATCATCATGTTGATTTGCAGTCTGCTTGCAGTGGTTTACTATCAGTGGGTTCCGAATTCATCGAGCATTTTGGTTTTGAACCTATTAATTGCCGTCACAGTTGGAGCTCTCATCGTGGTACATGCTACGTCGGACTTCAAGTTGTTCGGCATGCTCCGCCGGTTTTACATGGTTCCCGTCATCTACTTGATGTACGACCAGATTCAAATGTTTGTCAGAGTTGTGAATCCTATAGATTACGACGAACTACTGATCAACATTGACAGGGCAATTTTTGGCGTCGACCCTACCGTCTGGCTAGCGCAATTCAGTTCACCGTTTCTCACAGAGTATTTGCAGGCATGTTATTTCCTGTTCTACCTGCTTCCCATCATGCAGGCAGTTGAGCTTTGGAGGAAGGGCGACCTTGTCAGACTCGACGTATTTACCAGAGGCATGGCGTTCGTCTATTTCTTTTCGTACGTCACTTATTTTGTTATGCCCGCCGTTGGACCTCGATTCACACTTCACGACTATGCTATGCTCGATTCCGATCTGCCTGGAGTCTTATTTACACCATGGCTTCGGGATATGATTGATGTGGGAGGGGGCATTGCCAGAGGGGTAGCAAATCCGGTGTCAGTCGTCAACCGCGATTGTATGCCCAGCGGGCATACAATGCTGACCTTGGTTAACATCATTTTTGGATTTCGGTTTCGATCACGATTTCGGTGGGTATTCTTTATAATTGGCGGAAGTCTAATAATCTCAACAGTTTACCTACGCTACCATTACGTCATCGACATCGTTGTTGGTGCTTTGTTAGCCATCATCGTTCTTCCATTAGAGCCAGTTGCCAATGCCTCTATAAAACGAATTATCAGAGCGCTTAAAAAACTGTAAAATTATTAATTGACAAGTGAGTAACCATTCACACTACTTCGTGTTATTGATAATGCGAAAATCGGTGATTGCAAATAGAACGTGACAGTGTATATTTTTTCAGACACATTCTCTTTGTGAATAACCATTTTTCACGTATTTTACGAGGATGTAAAATCGTGCGTAGCGCGCGAGGTTTTTTTTGAATCAAGATTGAAAAAGTAATGAAATCAAGTTCAGTGGTTGAACATTTTAACATCAGGAGTATCTCCATGCGTGTTGTTCCTCAGTTACTCAGATCGTTTGCAGTTGCACTCATAGCATTCGCAGCGGGTTTGGGAATTGCAGATGCCCAAGTCACCGAGACACGAGGTACGATGAGTCTTACAGAAGGCCGTCGGTACATGGTTGCGTTTCCGCAAGTCTGGGCCAGTTTAAATGAAAAGCCAAACAACCCTGCGATGATGTTATATATATCATCGAAGTTCAAGGCAAAGATTACCGTTCAGACGCCGGCAGCTATTGCGCGATTTAGGATCAATCGCAACTATGAAGTTTTGCCGAACCAGATCCTTCAGGTTCCGATTGCCGAATCGTACATGAGCACGGAGTCGGAATCGCGTGAGGGATTTGGAATTTCTGTTACCAGTGACAAGCCAATATCGGTATTTACATACCAGTCGTGGCTGGGGAACGGTGAGCTAGCTCGCCATTTACCTACCGAAGCATGGGGTAAAAACTATTACACCATGAACTTCTATCAGGACAGATACGGTATTGGTACATTCAAGTATCGTCCAAGCCAGATTCTGATTATCGCCGAAAAAGACAACACATCGGTTACCTACACGCCAACATTTGACACAGAAGGCGGGCGTGAGACGCCATCAGTACCAAAAGGCAGTTCTCAGACGATTACAATGGAGCGTGGCGAAACCTTTCTGATAAAGGCAAAAATTAACGAAGCGCTTAATAAAGAATTCACGACCGATCTTTCGGGTACCTTAATCCGCGCTTCCAAGAACATTGGTGTTGTATCCGGCCACACGAAGGTTGCAATTATGCGATATCCGGATGCACTTCCGCCTTCTGGAGGTTATGCAGCCGAAGCACACTTTATCCGGAACAACGTACATGACGCCATGTTGCCAATGGAGATGGCAGGTAAATCATTTGTAACTGTTCCTGCTATGTATACGGCTACGAGAACCACTGGGCGTGCATCGATGGCCGATGGTATCGACGACGACAAAGGAGATGTAATCCGTGTTATCGCTCTTGAAAACAACACTGTAGTTAGAGCTATGCGGTCGAATGGCGATGGCATGCTCAATAAATGGACAATCAACCGTGGTGAAACGCGTTTGGAAACGTCGGTTGATGTAGCAGTGTATTGGGAATCCGACAAACCAATTCTCATGGGGCAGTATGGCAAATCGTTTGGGAAGGTTATTCCTTATGGACAAAATGTTGAAAAGCCAGCATTAGACAAGAATGGCGAAGCAGTCCAAGGTTACCCAACGATTGAAGGCGGAATGCCCATGCTTGAATACGTTCCATCAACGGATCGGTGGGTGAACTACGGAACGTTTAAGGCACCTGAAGGCATGGATAACTTCTTCAACATTACATTCAAAGAGTCAGAAATTGGGAAGATTAAGGTTGATGGAAAGTCACTGATGTCGGGATTTGGCGGTTCAATGCGCCAGTTGCAGGGAACGCCTTATTCCTATATCCGCACGCCCATTGGGCAGGGCGACCATGTTGTTGAATCAACAGATGAAAATGTTAAATGGATGGCTTGGACCTACGGATCATTAGATGGATTGAAACAGGGGCGTGCTTATGGAACACCTATTTCTATCGACCTGGCAATCCCGTGTCCGGATTCTCTCGTAGTTACCGAACAGATCGTTTGTGGTGATGTTACGGGAATCGGAAAAATCGTTCCTGAAAACATTCCCTGCGGTTCAATTTTTGCGGTGTATGCCGAAGAGTTAACTAATTATGAACTCGTTGTTGATGAAAACTTCTCAAGCGGCGATCAGAAGGTAAACTTCTGGGTTAATGTTCTTGATAAATCCCAGGACGCCAAGGCAACCGTCCGTGTTGTTACGCGCTCTGGCAAGTTCGTGGAAAAAGTCTATACATACGAAGCTGACAAGATTTCGTTCGATCCGGCAAGTATCAACTTTGGTATCTCTCCGTTTAACACTCCTGTGACGAGAGAGTTTACCATTACCAACCGACTCACTACGCGTGCGGTCACAGTAAAGGAATTGAAGGCGAAGTACTTCCCGAATGTATTCACGAGTTTCGTTCCAGCCTCATTTACAATTCCACCCGGAGGAAGTCAGAAGGTTACTGTAACGGCGATTATTCAGGATGCACGTGAGAAAATCGACACGGTAATTGCAGTCCTTAGTTGCTACGAACAAAACACTGTTGAGTTAATCATCCGCGGTCAGGAGCCGGTAATCTATGTTGGCGACCAGACATGGGTGAATGTACCGGTTTCAGCCGGCGGTCAGGAGAAGGATGTTGTCATACAAAATGGATCTGATGTCGACCTGATTATTACCGGGTATGATCAATCCTTGCTTCCATTGACCAATGATGGTGTGGCGAACTTCTACAATCCGGTCAACTTGGATAAAATGCCAATCACGCTTAAGGGTGGCGAAAAATATGTCTTTAAGGTAACCTACAACCCGCAAGGTGATGCTGTTAATCAACACAGGCTTGACGTACCGTTCTATTCAAATGCTGTACGTGTAGATAGCATCGCAACCCTTATCGGGAACGGTGTATCGATTAACCTTGCAGCAGTTGCTGAGCCATGGAATGTACGGGTTCTCGACAATATTCAGAGCAATCAGGGCATTACGCAATACCCACAGAGTGTCAGATTTTATAACTATGGTTCACAACCAGTTGAGTTCAACCAGCCCACAATCCGTGGAACAGATGCTTCAGCATTCCGCATTGTAAATATCGGTGATGTTGGAACGTTCCCGATTCAATTGGCTGGCGGCGGACCAAATGAATCTCGATATATCACTGTGGCCTTCGTACCAACTGAACTGCCAAACCGTGCAGCAGAGCGCAATAACTACGAAGCAGAACTCGTGTTCACAACGAATTCAACGGAATCGCCAGAAGTCGCAATCAAATTGTCAGCTGTTGCATGGCAGCCTCAGGTTAAGGGTGCAGACTATGACTTTGGCAGCTTCCAGACAGGCGCAGCTCCTGTGCTGACAACCATTCCTATTACTAACGAGAATTACAATAATGTGTCCAACCCCACATCTGGTGACACGAGGGGCACACGAAATGTAGTTTTGACAGACATTCGTTGGAGCAATCCAGCCGATCCGGATAACGCCAGATTTACTTTTGGAACGTTACCAACTGCTGCTAATCCGTGGAGAATAGGTACTGAAGCTGGTGCTCAGGAGCAACTTCGTGTGACCTTTACACCAGATAGGGCAGGCACATTCGAAGCGAAGTATGATATTATTACCGAACCCGCCGATATGACTGATGGTGCGGCTCCCTATGTAGCAACCTATACACTGAAGGCTGTTGTTGCAGGTGGTGATTTCAGTGTTACCAACGCCAATGTCGAACAGTATGTGTTCCTGCCTAAGGACATGTTCATTACTGTAAAACACGATGATGCGGCAACTAAGCGATTTACCATCGGCTTGCCCACCGGTAGCGATGGCCCACGGTTTACTGTTGTTGATCCCTCGACAGGATACATCGATGTTCCTCCAGGACAGTCGGGTATCGTTCGCATAGAGTTTTATCCGGACTATGTTACCAAGATGAAGCCCGGACAAACACAACAGTGGCTCAATGCCAAGGGTGGTCCAGTTGGTATATCATACAGAGGTGCTTCGTTCCAGTCTCAGATTGTGTTTACAGATGAATCCAATGGTAAAACGCAGACCGCACAACTGACGGGAGATGGTATTTACCTCGAAACCACGGATATGATTAGAAGTGATTACACCGTTAAGGTCGGTGAATCCGTCATCGTTGATGTTCAATTGTCGCCAGATCCGGAATCGGTTAATCAACCACGTCTTGATGAAATGAGAGTTCGCATTGCATACGATGGCAAGCTGATTCGGCCGTATACTGACCTTGCGGGCACCAGTCCAATTATTCTCGATGGTACACTGATGCAAGGGTGGAATATCAAGAGCTTCACACAGGCAGGCATTAACGGGTTTGAAGTTGACTTTGAGGCAGGCCCTGGAGGTCTACCACTTGTGGATGATCCAAGCAAGCCTCTTTTCCGCGTGAAGTTCGATGCGTTTCTAAACACTAGCTCGAATCCCTCAGCGAGATTCGAAAGTCCTCTCACACCAACTCTGTATTGGGTTGACGTGAACGAGAACGGTGACGAGAAACGATACACGATCTTCCGTGATCTTCCAGGAAAGGTTGCTGTTACTCTTGATTGTGCTGGTCAGTTGCGACTTGTCAGCCTCAGTGCAGCTCGTTTCTCAGTGAAACCAATTTCTCCGAACCCGGTTAGTGGAACTGCTGTCATCAACTACTCAATAGGACTTGATGGTAATACTTCGATAGTTCTCATGAA
>JAGVJW010000204.1 GCA_020050895.1 bacterium
GGCATCATCGAATGGGACGGTGCAATCGTAAATCCTAAAGGAATTGATGTTGAGGCTTTGAATGAACATCGTATGCAAACTGGTTCCATTACGGGTTTCGCAAATGGAAAGACCGTCAAAGATGGCATGAGTGTTTTGGAAATGGAATGCGACATCCTTGTACCTGCTGCACTGGAATCGCAGATTCATAATGGCAATGCCGATAGAATCAAGGCTAAGATTATTGCAGAAGGAGCTAATGGACCAATTACTGCAGTTGCCGAAGAAGTGCTCCTTAAAAAAGGTATCTATGTGATGCCTGATATGTTCGTTAATGCTGGTGGTGTTATCGTATCTTACTTTGAATGGCTGAAGAATATCTCCCACGTTCGTTTCGGCCGTATGGATAAGAGGTTTGAAGAAGGATCGAACACCAGACTGATTGATACTGTTGAACGCTTGACCGGAAAGTCATTGACGATGCAGGAGCGCACCTTTGTTGCACGCGGCGCCGACGAAGAAGACATCGTTAATTCTGGTCTTGAAGACACGATGATATCGGCCTATCACGCAATCATCAACATTTCAAATAGAGACCCTCGTATCAAGGATATGCGTACGGCAGCATTCGTCAATTCAATTGATAAGATTGCTCAGTCGTACCTCTTGTTGGGCATTTTCCCATGAGTGCTCATCTAAAGCTAAGCTCAGCAGTAGCATAACAAATTAAAATGAAGAAGGCGTAGTTGAATCAACAACTGCGCCTTCTTCGTTTGGTGAGGATCGGGGAATTAATAGAGCAAAACTTTTACCACGTCTCTATTGCTGCCTTCTTCTACAACTACAACATAGAGTCCTGGCGCAACACGTCTACCCGAATTATCCTGCAGCTCCCAGCGAATCAAACCGCTGCCACTAAGCGCTGCTACGTCACGGCCTGAAATATCCAAGATCTGCACTTTAAGGTTCATGCCTTCGGCCGAAATCGTCACATAGTCGTTAGCAGGATTGGGTGCAATCGTAAGACCTGCGATTGCATTCCCCTCTTCCACAGAAGTCGTTGGTGTGCGCAGAAGCTGAACAGATCCATCGCCCTCAGATGTTTTGACAATTAACTCTCCTGAGGCACTGAGATTATCTTTTGTTCGGATGCAGATTTGAAATGTGTTGCCGTTAGTAACTGTGCTTGGTAATACAGGTTGTTCTGCGATTTCGAACGTTTCAGATCCCTGGTTGATACTCAACTCAGTTATGGTTGCTTCAGAGCATGGCATTGGTATTGATATAGCACACATCGATTCACCGATGGGACCAGTGAACAGCAAGGTGTCTTCGGTGAAAACAATCGGTGATATCGCTGTTCCCATAATCACTAGCGAATCGATGCCATCTGCAGTTGTGAACGAAACCGTTGCACCAGCACCAATCTGGCTGGGGTCAATTTGAAGCTGGACATCAACAGCACTTCCGCCTGGAATGGAAACCGGCGTAGATAATCCGATTATCGTAACAGCACCTACTGGATTGGACGAATACGATGTGATAACTACAGGTAATCCACCATTGTTTATCAATAACCCTGCAATTGTTGTGTCGACAATTGTACATGCGTACACAACACCAAAGTGGAACATCTCCGTAGACAATACAAGTTCACCGGGTCCAATTCCAGTATTTACTTTAACAACAGCAGCGGATGAGTTTAGCGTATCGCACGTATTGTAAACAATGCAACGATACAGACCAGAGTCTGATCGGACTACTCCGGGTTTTACATACTCACGGAAGGTTGCACCTGAAATACTAACGCCATTGCGTTGCCATTGATACGAAAGATTATCGCCAATTGCTGTAATGGATAGCTTAAGTGTGTCTCCCGCAGTCAACGTTTTGTTTAGTGGCTGTACCGTGATAATCGGCGATTGTATAACTGTGAGCAGCACAGTGTCACTCAAAGCCTGAGGCGCACATGTGCCGCTAACGCGAACACGATAGACACCCTTATCGCTAACAGAAGCAGCGGGTATGGTATACGTCGACCCCGAAGCGCCCGGTATTGGCGAATTATCTCGTAACCATGTATAGTTTAATCCATCTCCTGTTGCGGTAACGCTGAACGTTACAGACTCATTCTCGCACACAGTTTTTGGTTTTGGCTGCGAGGTAATCGCTGGTTTGGCAGTCATGGTGAGCACGGCAGAATTTGTCACGACGGTTTGGCTACATCCGGTTACCTGACAGTCGTACGAAGCTGCATCACTCAGCGCCATGGATGAGATAGTATACATGGCAGAAGTTGCACCTGCGATAACGTTGCCATTCTTACGCCAGGAATATGTTACTGCCGTCCCCGAGGCGCCAACCGTAAGCGTTACTGAAGCCCCTTCACACACAGCCTGCGATTGTGGCTGCAGAACAATTGTTGGTGCACCTGTTATGGTGAGGTTCGAAACTCTGGTCAGTTCTGCGTTGTTGGCAGTATTAACCAGACGAACAGTATATGTTGTCGCCGGCGTTATGGTGATGGGAATCGTATAGGCGAAGGTCCCGTTTGCTCCCGGTGTGGAGTTAGAGATTACCGTGATGTTCGCAAAGTCGTTTGAAGACAACTCAATCCTAATGTTTGCAATCGCTGTCTGAGTCCAGTTTATCGTCATCACGGCACCAGTGCAAAAACTCACGGCAGGGCTGGGTGCAGTTATCGTAGCGCCGGGGACAGTTACAGAGGCCGACATGGTGTTGTATGCATCACCTCCTGCTGTATTGTCATTGTTGACGGCAATCCCTGCTCCATAAACCGTATATGTGCCATGCTGGGCAGGAGCTGTCCACTGAAAACTGAACGTTGTCTGTCCTGCAGCTCCTTGTTTCGTCTCACTCTGAGCTATTTCACCACCTGCAACCTGCGATCCGGCTCCGGCCGTTAACGTACCGGCTGCACCCGTAGCACTACGTATCGATAGGTTGTATCCACCATAGCCATTGGTGGGATGCGCAATGATGAATGAGAAATCTGCCGTCGTGCCCGGGTTAACAGTAGCAGGACCATTCAGAGTAAGCGTTGTCTGTCCGCTTTGATCGTGACAGCCACCACCTCCGCAACCATTCTGATAGCCACCGAAATGTCCGCCGGAATGTGCCCTTGCAGTCTGAAATGAAGCGAACAAAATCCCACCTACTACCAAGACCCCTAGACTGAGTAATTGAAATCGGCTCATGGCACTCCTTGAAGTTAAAAATTCCTAAGAATTAACGACAACCGACAATCTTTAACAAAAACTGTTACAACATTGACTTTGAATGCATCACGATAACACCTTTGCAAGGACATGAATTCATGCATTTTCATGCACGCTCATGAAAATGTGCATTCGCGTTCATGGACATGCATACGCACTCATGAATTTGCATACATGCTTGCCTGTATGTGCATCGTCTCTTCAATGCACGATCCGATGAGTCCTTCCTTGCCTGAAATATTGAAATCTTTCAAGACTACGTCGAACAACGCTGTAATCATTATAAGATCACCCGATGCACGCTTTTTCGTTTCATCATTCTCTGACACATACGTTATGGTTACCGACGCTGACAACGGCTTAGTAACGCCGTGGCACGAAAACATTCCCATTGCCGTTGCTGTGGCAACTTTCTTTCCGTTTTTTCCTGTTACCGTCACATCTTTCAAACCAGTGATTTCAAAAACGATCTCTGGGTATTTATCGGCATCGAGCCACACTGGTGAATACATGTGTTCATCACGGCGGGCTATTGCCGTCTTCATGGAACGCACCAGTACGGAAAGTCTGCCTCTCGTAGCCTCGAGATTTTGCCAGTCCATGGCAACCGTTCCTGAGAGTTTATCGGCTGTACCGGTGAATTTTTCCATTGGCGCTTCGCTCACGAACGAGATGGAGTTTTGTCCCACAGCATCATTGAGCGTGAACGTCTTCGCTCCTTCCCGGGAACCAGAGAAACCCAATCCGGCATATGAAGAGAATGTTGCAGCAACCAGGAGGGCCAGGATGGTTAAGGGGCGAATCATAAATATTTTTATTACCTGATAGAATGTTCAACAAGAAAGGGTTGTCAGTTTCGCATGCTTCGAGCTATCTCGGCCAGAATTGTTACAGCCGTATCAACTTCCTTGATCGTCGTGTCCTTGCATACCGAAAACCTCACAGCGGCCTTTGATTCTGCAACCGACAGACCCATAGCCAGGAGAACATGTGAGGGTTGCAGACTTCCAGACACACATGCACTCCCGTTAGAGACCGCTATCCCTTTGATATCCATTGCCTGCAGCACTGCCTCTCCATCCAACGTCTCGGCATCGTTAAAAGAAATATTTACAATGTGGGGAGCACGAAGAACATCGGGCGTGTTGACGCGGATACCTGGAATATCCCGCTTTAGCATGGTAATAAGGTGGGATGTAAGTTCGTGCATGTTATGCGCATTCTTATGCAGATCTCCGATTGCCTTTCGTGCAGCTACCTGAAAGCCAACAATTAACGGAGTGGCTTCTGTTCCTGCACGCCGGTTACGTTCCTGTGCACCGCCTTGCTGGTGAGCCTTAAAATCAATGCCCTTTCGGATGTACATTGCCCCGATACCCTTGGGACCGTGGATTTTATGCGCGGAAATGGTAGCGAAATCAACACCATACGCGGCAACGTCGAAGTCTATTTTTCCGAATGCTTGTACAGCATCTGTATGTACAAGCGACAATGGTGCCGCGCTTCTGATGTCATGAATAGGTTGTATTGTTCCAGTTTCATTATTTACTGCCATAACGCTGATTAGCGTCTTCGGATTGTTATATGCCGAAAGTGCAGTTACATCAACAATTCCCAATGCATTAACAGGGATCTCGCGTATATCTAGCCCCCTTCGATGTAATTCTCTTGCCGGATGGAGAACTGAATGGTGCTCCGTGGAGCCAACAATGATGGAATCAACAAGGTTGGATTCATCAATGGAGCTCTTAAGAATTGCGTTGTTGGCTTCGGTACCTCCGCTCGTAAAAATTATTTCGGCGGGGTGTGCATTCATTAACGCAGCGATTTCTGCTCTGGCATCTTCGATAGCAACGCGGGCTTTCCTTCCAATAGAATAAATGCTTGAGGCATTGCCATAATCTTCGGTTAACCACGGCAGCATAGCTTCGAGAACGTCATTGTCTATTCTGGTAGTTGCGCTGTTGTCGAGATAAATCACAAACGTCCAAATCCTTTATAGATATCAAACTTTGCGCTATATAAAACAATGTTCATGTCTTCGTCGCGCAGCGTGCCACCAGATGGCGAGAGATAAAATGTTCGTATGGTATCTGTGGGCTCTTTTGATAACAACCCGTGCTCATCTACATAAAACTGCAGAATAGAATACCCCAAATGCCTTGGAGCTTCGGCAACCTGAGCAATGAGATGCTCAGGCGTGTACACGTTCAGATTGTCTGTAACGTCCATTGCTCGATTATTGGTAACACTGGCAAATTACGGTAAGTTTGCCCTCTTACACCTGATCCATCGTACCCAACATTCCGACCCATGTTAAAAGCCCTCAGGAAGATTTTCGGAACAAAATCTGATAAAGACGTAAAGGTAATCAAGCCTATCGTCGATGAAATAAATCAGCAC
>JAGVJW010000154.1 GCA_020050895.1 bacterium
AACACGATGTTTGAAACTCCGAAGAGTACTCCGATAAGAATCATCACAAACAATGGTAAATATGCCCCAAGCATGTCGTCCTTGAAATATACAGTACCAAAAATAATCAATCTGCATTGAGAGGTGCAGGTAGATTTGTACCATGGTTTTTTCCTTCGTCAGTGGTCCGGTAGCTACCAACTGCTATCTGAGTGTCGACCGTGAGAATCAGACAGCATTTCTAATCGACGCACCTGAGGGTTGCCTGCAGCCTGTAATGGAAAAAGTCAAGGCCGAAAATGTCGTCCTCACCAACATTCTTCTTACCCACACACACTGGGATCACGTTATTGATTGCGCTGCACTCCAGCGAGAAACATCGGCAACTGTATGGGTTCACGCTGGCGATGCTTATCGGCTGATCGATCCCATGAGGCACACAGTGTGGCCCCTTCCCTTCGAGATTGAGCCAGTAACAATCTTCCAGCTTCTCGAATTCGACATATCGCCAGAGCCAAAGATTCCCGTTGGCATTGCTCATGATGGTGTTCAAACAACACTACGCGCACTGTTTACACCGGGGCATACGGAAGGGGGCGTGTGTTACGTGGATGACGTAGAGCGCTGTGTTTTCGCAGGCGATACGCTATTTCGCGGCAGTGTTGGGAGAACCGATCTGCCTGGTGGCGATATGTCTTTGCTGATTGAGTCCATCAAAAACGAATTATTTGCTCTTCCGCGCGATTATGTTGTTTATCCCGGTCACGGACCCTCAACATCGATTGAATATGAGCGATCATCGAATCCCTTCGTCAGTGATAGCATCTTATGAATCTCTTTTCATTCTTCCTTCATCAAGGCCATATCGTGCACCACATAGTTTCGCGAGTCGCAATTTGTTTCGTTTCATTTGCGGTCTGCTCCTGTTATTCATTTCGTGGTGGATCGGTACCAGACCATTTACGTACGATTTCGATTGGTTCAGTGATCGACAAAAGTGGATATGGAGATGCATCACTTCGAGAGTATTGCACTGAAACGATTCTAAAGCGATTCCGCAGTGATAATTCACTGCAGATGGTCGAAGACAACGGAGATGCCCGGCTAACGCCGATTCTATTGCGTATTCAAGATCAAATTCTGACGGTTCAGTCGCAAGATCTTGAAGACCAACGAAAGATTGTTGTGGCAGTCGAGGTTGAATATGTTGATGCGGTGAAAAACAAGGTGGTATGGAAACGCATGTTTGAGAACTACAGCGTTTACGATATTAACAACGCCACCGAAGAACGATCGATTGCTACACGTACAGCTATTGATAGAATCGCAGATGACATACTTCTCGCTGTTGTTTCCGACTGGTAATGCAGCATAATCAGGAATTGTTTCACTTAGTCCGCACCCGGAGGGTAAACGGCAGATGGAGAACGTGCTACTGTTCACGTACTTCGCAGCACTTTGCGTGCTCTTTGCATTTGGTCTTCATAGTCTTGTAATGATCTACTTCTGGCACAAAACCAGGAAGGTCATTTGTTCTGCACCACCACAGCCAGGTGGCGAAGAATGTCCTGTTGTAACGATACAGCTACCGTTTTACAACGAACTCTTCGTCATCGATAGATTGGTTAAAGCGGTTTGCGAGCTGGACTACCCGAAGGAAATGCTGGAAATTCAACTTCTTGATGATTCAACCGATGAAACGGTTCAGCTTTCACAATCATTAGTTGAAAAGTACACTGCGCTTGGTTTCGACATCAAGCATATTCACCGTACTGTCCGTAGAGGATATAAGGCAGGCGCCTTAAAAGACGGGCTTGAAACGGCAAGGGGCGAGTTCGTCGCAATCTTCGATGCCGACTTTGTACCCAAACCAGACTTCCTGAAGCAAACAATTCCGTACTTCCGAGATCGGCACATTGGAATGGTGCAAACTCGGTGGGAACATCTTAACGAAGATTATTCTTTTCTTACACGTGCCCAGGCTCTGGCCCTCGATGGACACTTTGTTGTGGAACAACAAATACGTCACCGCGCCGGATTCTTCATCAATTTTAACGGTACAGCCGGCATCTGGCGCAAGGAAACCATCCTTGATGCGGGCAACTGGGCATCCGATACACTTGCAGAAGATCTCGACCTTTCTTATCGGGCACAGCTTCGGGGATGGCGTTTTGTTTTCTTAAATGATGTTACTTCCCCTGCAGAACTGCCAGCCGATATTAATTCACTTAAGACACAACAGTTCCGATGGACAAAGGGGGCGGTTGAAACGGCTAAGAAACTTCTTCCATCTGTATGGAAAAGTAAGATGCCACTCCATACTAAATTGGAATGCACGGTCCACCTTACAAGCAACATTGTATTTCCGTTTATCATGTTAGTGGCATTTCTTAATGTTCCCGTCGTCATCATTAAGAACGAAGTTGGCGGATTTGATCAGTACTTCAGCATGATGAGCGTATTTGTTTTAGCAAGTATTTCAACATTCTTGTTTTACATGTATGCTCAGCGGGCTATTCACCTGGATTGGCATAAGCGATTACTTCTGTTCCCAGTGTTTATGGCCGGGAGCATGGGCCTTGCGGTAAACAACACAAAGGCAGTACTGGAGGCTCTTATAGGGTTCAAGACTGAATTCAAACGAACGCCGAAATATCGCCTGGAGGGTTCTGGTGATGAGTGGAAGAAGAACCGTTATGTTCAAAAGCGGATTGGCTGGATTGTTCTCATTGAACTGGCGTTCGCTTCATACTTTGTATTTGGTATTGTAACGTCGATCTTGTATATGGAAATCGCTGCTATTCCTTTCCAGCTCATGTTCCTTGTTGGTTTCGGTACGGTAGGCACGCTTTCACTGAAGCATGCTCTTGGACGCTAGTACTAATGAAATTTGTTACCTACAGTATTGCAGGTTCCGGAAACCGCGCAGGGATTATCGCCGGATCTCAGATTGTTGATCTGCAGACGGCACACATTGCCGCACGTAAGCATGGTGTGACGAAATTGGGGTACCTGCCGTCATCAATCATCGACCTCCTTTGCATTGGTGATCTTGCCGTAAGCGATGCTAAACATATTGAAGAATTAGCTCTGGACGGACGACTTCCTGCGGCGTGTTGCGTTGGCATCGCAAACGCAACACTGATGGCTCCGATACCGAGACCTTCTTCGATGCGTGATGGTTATGCTTTTCGGCAGCACGTGGAAGCGGCACGCAGGAACCGCGGGCTGGACATGATTCCCGAATTCGACGAGATTCCGATATTCTACTTCACAAATCATCAGGCTGTATACGGTCCGGGCAACATTCCAGTACTTCCGTTGCATCTCGATAAACTTGACTTTGAGTTGGAATGTGCAATCGTTATCGGTAGGGAAGGAAGAAATATTCCAGCTTCGCATGCCGATGGGTATATAGCAGGCTACATGGTAATGAACGATTGGAGTGCACGATCGCTTCAGATGCAGGAAATG
Source organism: bacterium (assembly GCA_020050895.1). Classification (GTDB taxonomy): domain Bacteria; phylum Bacteroidota; class Ignavibacteria; order Kapaibacteriales; family Kapaibacteriaceae; genus OLB6. Next base: position 3,454 of record JAGVJW010000154.1, read on the forward strand.
AAGCTAAATCTGGGACCGGCAAAGGGGAAGGACTTTGCTACTTCGCTCGGTCCGTGGCTTGTTACACGCGATGAGCTTAAACCGCACCTGATTCAGACACCTCACGGAGAGATGTACGATCTTGCAATGACGGCTGCGGTGAATGGAAAGAATGTTGCCCTGGGTAACCTTAAGGATATGTCGTGGACCTTTGCCCAGATAATTGAACGAGCGAGCTACGGTGTTACGTTATACCCTGGTGACGTAATTGGATCGGGAACGTGCGGCACTGGTTGCTTCTTAGAATTAAACGGCAGTAAGGTTTTCGATCCGGAGTGGTGGCTATACGAAGGCGATATTGTAACGTGTTCCATCGATGCACTGGGTACTCTCGAAAACAAAATAATTATGGAAATTCCGTAGCGGTTATCTCAGAATGTGAATCATTGAAGTTCTGAAGCGCGTTTCAGAGCCCCATACCAACAAATACACGCCAGTATTCAGAGAGCCAATGTCAACTGCCTGCTGTTGCGGGTCTAGTATTGCTCCGGTTTGTAATCGTTCCGCATTCATTGAATAAATAGCCCACGTTTTATCTGTAATTATAGGTTTTGAATCTACAATTATTAGTTGATTCCCGTTAATGAAGGTTGATAGAGATGGAGAGACTTCTTCGGCAACAGATGATGGATTTTCATCGAGAACGTACAAACCCATTTCTGTAGCCATATACGTTTTTTTACCAACGGTATCGCGCCTCAACATCCAAACGTTGCGAGTAGTGTCGCCATCAGCGGTTGAATCCCAACGAATTCCTTCAAAACGCGTCCAGGTAACACCTGCATCGGCTGACTTGTAAACAAGACTGTCACCTTTTATAACATTTTGCAATACCGATAATTTGAAGCCCCCTACAAGTACTTCATCAATACCGGATGGAGTCTTTAATACCTCCACGGCCCAAAAACTTGTATCGGGAAATGCGATTCTATTCCATGATTCGCCGCCATCAATTGTTTTTAACAATCCGCCGCCGCCGGAAACATTTTCTTCTGCTGCTATCGTAACTACTGCGTAACCCTGCATCGGGTTATTCCTCGAGAAAACAATCTTGGCAATCTCTGCGTCAGAAGAAATTGAAAACCGATCGCCTAAAACCGGAACGCGTCGCCACGAAATGCCTGCATCATCGCTTCGGGTAATCA
>JAGVJW010000271.1 GCA_020050895.1 bacterium
AAATCACTAGCCTTGCCAGAGCTTGGGTCTTCACCCCATATCAACTTGTAAAACTCAAAGGCATCTGTTTCATCAAACGGCTGTGGTTGGTCACTGATGGATTCGTCTGATTGATGCTGCGCAGCCGACGAATCGGCAGAGTAGGCAGTAGTTCCCCGGTCGGGCAATTCAGATGGAGATTCCTGTAGCGATGCCTCTGCATCGCGATTCCGAAATGAATCTTCTGCCTGCACATTCTCTGTAATATCGTCGCGCTCCTCCTCAAGCATGGGATTATTTTCAACTTCGCCACGAACGTGTTGCTCGAACTGAAGAGCCGACAATTGCAAAAGCTTCAGATACTGTATCTGCTGTGGCGTCAGCGTTTGCTGAAGCGATGCTTGCAGATTTAAACCAAGCTTCATTGAGTTTTCTCCTGCCGCCTCTTCATACTCAGTTTAATAATCTTGTTGAACATGTCTTCGCCGACTGCACGAATCAATGCTTCCCGCACTGCCTCAATCAGCTTGACATTCTTCTGTTCACCACGTTGTCTTCCGGGCTTGCATTCCTCAAATTGTTCATAGAAAATATATGGTCCTCCAAAGTCGGTAACTCGAATTGGAAACAAATGACATGAAAGGGGCTTTCTAAACGTGCTCTCGCCAGCATGCCACGCTTTTTCGAGAGTGCATATTGCTACATCGTTTTCGTAGGCAACGAATACACAATCCTTATCATCAATGCAAACTGTTGTCCAGTCACCAGCGTGTCCTTCAAGCGGACCCTTTTCATGCAGAACCTTCTTCGATTTTTCACTCAGATATTTTTCAGCAGCGGTTTGTGCACCTTGTATCAATTCAACTTCTTTATCAAGTACCGGAGCACCGGCACCTCCCGGCAGCGTACAACAAGCCCCCTTACAGCGATCTACGTCGCATGCAAATCGTGCACTTAGCACTGCTTCGTCAATAAGCAAATGGTCCAGCGAAATCATTTCGCTGAAAAATAGCACGTTTTTTGCTAGAGCATGCGTTTTAAGCGTAACGCGTTACTAACAACCGTCACCGAACTGAGGGCCATGGCGGCTGCGGCAATGATTGGAGAGAGCAGCCAGCCGGTGAAGGGGGCCAGAATTCCGGCAGCGATGGGAATACCGAGCGTGTTATAGAGGAAGGCCAGAAAAAGGTTCTGACGAACCGTTTTCATGGTTGTGTTTGAGACCTCGATGGCGTCGATGAGGCTGGAAATGTCGTTTCTGACAAGGGTAACATCGGCAGTCGACTTTGCAATATCTGTTCCCCCGCCTACGGCAACGCCTACATCGGCCTGTGCAAGTGCAGGTGCATCATTGATGCCATCGCCGACCATTACAACTTGCTCGCCCCCTCGCTGAAGATTTTCAATCATCCTGGATTTGTCGGCAGGAAGTACTTCGGCGATTACTTCATCAATGCCAACCTGACGGGCTATCGCTTGTGCCGTGGCTTTCTTATCTCCAGTAATCATCGATACTGAATATCCGCGGTTCTTAAGATTTTTTATTATATCTGCCGAGTTTGGTCGAATCGTATCAGCGGTTCCAACGGCTGCGAGAACCATACCGTCGACGGCGACAAAGCTCGGCGAGACTCCGAGTTCTGACCATTGCGCAGCATGGTTTCCCAGATTCGATTCAATGAGAAGCATTGCGTCAGTCATCAGAGATTCATTGCCAATTCGAATCTTGTGTTTACCCACAGTTCCCACCACGCCTTTGCCGGGTATTGCTTCCGTGCTTTCAGGTTCCGTAGTTCCTATTGCCTTACCATTTGGCTGATAATTAGTAAAGCATTTTGCAAGTGGGTGCTCAGATCTCCGCTGAACGGAATGCACAAGTTCCCAAAGTGCTGTAGCTGCATCTTCTCTCTGCCAACGGCTGGCTGCAGTGTTTTCGAAAGTTCGAGAGTATTCTACGTTCACCACTTTCGGAATACCGTGTGTAATTGTCCCGGTTTTGTCAAACACGAACCTACTTGCTTCGCTGAGCTTCTGAAGAGCCTCTGCGTTGCTGAACAGAATGCCACGCTTTGCTGCAGCTCCACTCCCAACAATGATGGCAGCGGGAGTTGCCAGGCCAAGCGCACACGGACAGGCAATGATGAGGACTGAAATCGATGTGGTAAGCGCCATTGCGAGCGGTGTATCAGAAGGAGATGCTATCATCCACACAACGAAGGTTACAACTGCAATTGCAATTACGATGGGAACGAAGATGCTGCTGATCCGATCGGCAAGATGCTGTATCGGCGCCTTTGAAGCTTGAGCACTTTCTACAGATCGGATAATTCCTGCAAGCACAGTATCGGAGCCCACTGCTGTTGCCCGCATAACTATCGTGCCGTTTCCATTGAGGGTACCGCCCGTAAGAACAGCGTCCTTGCCCTTTTCATTGGGACTGCTCTCACCCGTAAGCATCGATTCATCAACGCTGGAGAATCCAGAGATCACGATACCATCGACGGGAACGCGTGTACCTGGCAGCACGATGACGGTGTCGTTGACGGTAACTTCGGAAGCATCAACGTCGACTTCCTCGCCATTACGCCGCACTCTGGCAATTGGAGGTGCAAGCTCGAGCAGTGCGTGTAGTGCCTCGGCAGTCTTGCCCTTTGCGCGTGCCTCGAGCCATTTCCCTAAAAGGATCAAAGTGATGATTACAGACGCAGTATCGAAATATGCACCGGCATGGGACTCACCGGAGAACAGTCCCTCCGGACTAAAAGTTAAAAATGTTGAGTAAATGAATGCTGCCAGCGTTCCAATGGATACGAGAGTGTCCATCGTAGCACTTCCATGCAGCAAGGACTTCCACGCTCCAATGTAAAACATGCGGCCGGACCAGAGTACTGGAAGTGTTAAAGCAAACAGAACGGTGTTCCACCCAGCAGTGTGCAGACCTAACAGAGTTGGGTTGAACATAAGCGTCATAGATGCCGCCACCACCAACACAGTAAACGGCAGCGACATGAACAGTGACTTTTTTATACTGTTGGTTGAAATGTCCTGACGCTTCACGACGTCAGACTTCGAAATCTTCCTCTCAGAATAGATGCCTTCTACTGTGTAACCTGCACGCTCAATTGCCTGATGTAAATCTCTGTCTTCTACAATGCCGTCAATTTCCACCCGCGCTTGATTCAGCACCAGGTTTACAGATGCCTGCATTACACCAGGAACTTTTGACAGCTGGTTCTCAACTCTTTGCACACAGGAGGCACAGTGCATGCCCCCTACATCAACAGTCTTTGTAACACTCATTTTAACAAGTTCTCTGTAAAAAATTTTATCATTGAATTGTAGGCATCCGCAGACGCCAGGGAATCATGATTGGGGTTGCTAGGATTAGCAAAGGCATGATCGGCATTGTAATTCTTTACAGTAAATGAATTGCCTGTAGCAGTCATCGCTTGCTGAAAACCGTTTACGACGTCGCGAGTAATCCATGCATCCTTCTCGGCAAAAATTCCCAAGACCGGAGCCTTCAGAGTTTGCAGTTTGTTCCGGTCAAGTTCTGGCATGCCATAGTATATCACACAGGCTTTTGCTCTGCGCTGTGCAATCAAGGTAGCTTGTAGTGACCAGCCCCCTCCAAAACACCATCCGACCGTACCAATATTGTTATCTGCCGGAACTGCATTGAGGACTGCCTTAATCGCATCCCGAGCTTCTGCATCATCTACATTTTGCATCAATGCAGCAGCCTGATTACGGTCGGTAGCAACCTTACCACCGAACAAATCAACAGCAATTACCGTAGCCTTCTCATCTAGTGACTTGAAGATCTCATCGCACTGTTGTTTTATATAATCGTTCAAACCCCACCATTCATGAAATACAAGGATTGTTGAGCGGCTTTTGGCGTCTCCTTTTACTTTGTAAATCTTCACCTTCTTGCCTGAACTCATCGGAACAACTTCATCTGACCCAATTGCACTGGTATGAACAAACGGTGTTGGCACATCATGAGACAACCGAAATGCAGCGTTTGTGCCGAACGCTGCAAACTGTGCCGTTGGGGAACAACATGACTGGTGTGCTGAAGTCATCGTAATGGCAATCACTATGAAAAAAGAAATGCAGCTGAATTGTCTGACACCATTCACAATCGTTACTTGTATTCGGTTTTAACCCGGTCTTTAAATTGCTTCATAAACTTTTCAACTTTCGGTCGGACAACGAACGCGCAATACGGCTGCGTGCCATTCTCGTTAAAGTAATTCTGATGGTAATCCTCAGCCTTGAAAAACGCGGTGAAGGGAGCAATCTGCGTAACAATTGGATCCTGCCACGTTTTCATTTGCTCTAGCTGGAGTATGTATTCTTCGGCGATTTTTTTTTGATTTTCATCGTGATAAAAAATCGCGCTTCTGTATTGAGTTCCAACGTCGTTGCCCTGACGATTCAGCGTTGTGGGATCGTGCGCTGAAAAGAAAACGTGCAAGATGTCTTCGAACGATATCACCGACGCATCGAACGTAATCTGACATACTTCAGCATGACCAGATGTTCCGGCCGACACTTCTTCATATGTCGGATTGGGTTTACTACCGCCGCTATATCCGCTTACAACTTTGTGGACGCCATCGAGGCGTTGATACACTGCTTCTATACACCAAAAACAGCCGCCTGCAAGTGTGGCAGTTTCCATTGATTTATTAACCATAACGAGTGATTCAGTCCTTACGATGGGCGGTGGGACATCCCTGTTATCCTGTGCGCACGAGGTTATTGAATGCGCGCCAAACATCATCAATGTCCACAGGAATACGTTCATTCTAGTCTGGCCGTAATGTATACCCCATTAATGGCGGCGGCAGAGAAGCTTGTTCCGCAACCGTTCTTATCACATCGTTGGTGGCCGCATAGACGTTCCAATAATCAGCAGGATTGCAGTAGGGCCTTACGGCAAGGAGGGGACCGGCCAGGGTAAAGTCCATTACCCAGACTTCTGGCGGCGGAGTCTTAAGCACTCCAGGTGCAGATTCGAGGCTCGATTTTAGCCGGGCAATAGTATCGTCGATGTTTACATTATGAGCAAGCTGCATCGATCTATCGACGCGGCGAATCGTTGCACTGGAAATGTTTTGGATGTTGTCGCTGAAAATCTTGTTGTTGCCGACGTACGTGCGGATTCCATCTGCTGTAATCAGCGTTGTTGAAAACAAGCCGATTACTTCGACTGTGCCTGAAGTCCCTGCAGCAACAATGAAGTCACCGACTTTAAAGGGTCGAAGAACTAAAAGGAAGGCTCCGGCTGCGAAGTGTGCGAGCAAGCCTCCCCATGCCGTGCCAATAGCAAATCCAGTTGCTGCCACCAATGCAGCAAAGGAAGTTGTATTGATGCCGAACTGTGATAGTATGGCAATAATGAGTAGGATGTTGAGAGCAACACCAGCGATAGAGGCGACGTACTGCTGAAGTGTGGGGTCGGCACTTCTCACCTTCAGAGATTTGCGCACAACCTTCAAAACCAGGCTGATCAACCACCGTCCAACAATCCAAAGAATGAGGGCACCAACAACCATCAAACCATATTTAACAAACTCAGATTCGATTTGAGCCCAAATCGCATTCAGGTCCATGTTATACTCCTTCCTATGATGATTCCCGCGTACGCTGCTGCAGTGCATCCGAACAGCGTTGAAAAAATATAAATCAGCATTCTGACAATTTCTCCAATGTGAAGCAAATTCAGTGTTTCGACCGAGAAGGTCGACATTGTTGTAAAGCCGCCACACACGCCGGTTCCTAGCAGCAAGAGCGCCGACCTGCCTAAAACATCCGAACGAAATGCGATGCCGGATAATAAGCCAAGAGCAAAGGAGCCCAGTATGTTAACGACAAGTGTTGCCAGCGGTAACCTATCGGCAACATACCCAATAAAGTGGCTCAGCAAGAAACGTAATGCACTTCCGATTGCTCCGCCAACCATTACAAGTAGAACGTCACGTGTCATGTTGATATATAACCGTTAGTAATTTCATTGTTTGCTCTTCAGGAAAATTCATGACGAAGTTGCTGGTCCACATCTTTTTAGCGTTAGTTCAATGCTCAGCAGTAATCTGTTTACAAGCTCAGGGCGCATTCCAACACACCGTTTCCTATTACGATTCACCAGAAAGCATTCCGAGGGAGCATCCGCTGGATTTTATAAGAATGTCTCTCGACGTCAGCTTTTCGCCAGGTTCCGGCTTGGTTAAGGGGCGTGTAACACATGTTTTCAAGGTGCTGCAGGAAAGGGTTGATTCAGTTGAGCTCGATGCTGTTAAGATAAATGTACTTCAGGCAACTGTTGGAAGCAAACCAACGCGATACCGCAATACCGACTCATCAATTATCGTGTTTTTCGAGCCAGCACTGACGTGGGATCGAACCGACAGCATCGCCTTCCTCTACGAGGCAAGGCCGCGCAAAGGTCTGTATTTCGTTGGCTGGTCTGATTCAACAGCATCGCGGCAACGGCAGATATGGACGCAGGGGCAGCCGCAGGATCACCGGTATTGGATACCAATGTATGATAACTTAAATGATAAAATGTTAACGGAAGCTACAATCACGTTTGACTCGTCATATACGGTTGTTTCTAACGGTATCCGGCTGGCAACGACTGATAATAGCGATGGCACCAGAACGTGGAGATACAAAATGATGAAACCACATTCCAGTTATTTATTCATGCTGGCAATAGGAAAGTACTCTGTAACCAACGTGGTTTCTTCTTCGGGTGTACCCATCGAGTTATACAGCTATCCCGAGTATCCGTCCCAGATAAAACCAACGTATGCGAACATGGTGCCAGTATTTGACTTTTTAGAACATACAATTGGTTTGCCTTATCCATGGTCTGTATACCGGCAAGTTCCAGTAGCCGATTTCATTTTCGGTGCGATGGAGAATACTACAGCAACAATCTTCGGAGACTTTTACCTCACCGATTCTCGCGCTGTTTTGGATCGGTCCTATCTCAACGTGAATGTGCATGAGCTTACTCATCAATGGTTCGGAGATCTTGTTACGGCGCGAAGCGCGAAAGATCACTGGCTACAGGAAAGTTTTGCAACATTCTACCCATTGATGTTCACTGAAAAAATGCAGGGAGCCGATGCCTATCAATGGAGTTTGAGGGGCATGCAGAATGCAGCACTTTCGGCAGGTGAAGTTGACAGATTTCCCGTAGCACACTCTAAAGCAGGAGGCTCAAGGGTGTACCAGAAG
>JAGVJW010000148.1 GCA_020050895.1 bacterium
AGCGCCCGCGAAATGCTAAGAGACCTTCGCGGACAGCCCGACCCATTTAGCTTCTTCCCTATCTACAACATAGATTCACTCATAGCAGAAGCTCCAAATGCACAACAGTATCCCGAAGACGATGCCGTCTATTTGCTAGATGATGTTCGAAAGGTTGTGTACGACGGCAGCAGGAGTGCCTCCTTCAATGAAATGCTGATTCGCATTCTCACTAACGATGGTATAGACTACTTCAAGGAATTTTCTCTTCCGGGAAGCAATTCCCCCTCAATGTCTGTAGACAAAGCCGTGGTGCGCAAGGCGAATGGACGCGAAATTCCTGCCGACATTTCTGATGGTACTGCTGTATTTAAGGGGCTTGAGGAAGGTGACTTCATTTATGTAAAAACCAGTGTTAGGGAGTATGAGGTTGGTACGCTTTCTAAATATTTCGATGGTAACTTTATTTTCAATTCATTCCTGCCGGTCCAAATCGCCCGTTATTCATTGCTAGTACGAAAAACAGAAGCCTTTCAATACGCAATGAATAATTCCGCAATCGAACCAAAGGTGACTTCTGTTGATTCTTCCAACCTCTATATCTGGGAACTAAAAAATCTACCTGCGATTGAATATGAAGAAAACATGCCACGCCTACGAGATATTGGCGCAGTACTGTACATATCATCCATAGGATCGTGGCACGAGATTGTAGATTGGTATTATGATATTGCAAGAACGAAAACGCGTTCGACAATCGAAATTAAAGATGTTGTTGATTCACTTTTTCCAAGCAATCAATCATTCACAAATCGTCAGATAGTCGAGGGCGTTTACCGCTACATCACTACAAACATTCGATACAGCTACGTGCCGTTTCGCCAATCGGGCATCGTTCCGCAAAAGGCTCGCGATGTGCTTCTTACGCGAATTGGCGATTGTAAGGATGTTGCAACTCTTTGTATTTCTATGCTGGCGGAACGCGGCATTACCGCATATCATGTTTTGGTTGACACGTATTCATCTCAGCTTTCAGCAAACGTCCTTCCCTCTATTGATTTCGATCATGCAGTTGTCTTCGTTGAATTGAAGGAGGGTCCGATATTTATTGATCTTACCGCACCCGACGTACCAATTGGTAGCATTCCTCTTGCCGATCTCGATGCCAAATGTTTGGTGATTAAGCCAGGCTGGAGTTTCCCCACGCGATTAGACCGACCGAATTTCACTCCGAACAACGTTACGCTGTCTACACATGTAACATTAAACAGTGATTTGTCGGCAAAAATTTCGCAGAAGTTCGTGCACACCGGATCGCTGACGCCGATGTATCGCACCAGATGGAAAAATGCCACACAGAAAGAAATTGAAAAGGAGTTGAATGAATCACTCTCAGATGATTATGCTAATGTAGTACTCGAACACTATGATCTGAGTAACTTGGACACGTTATCATCCTCGCTATCATACTCACTTGAATTCACGGTAAGAAACTTCACGTCGGAGGCTGGCTTGTTTCAGGTGCTTCGCGTGCCGTGGTATAATCCATTCCGTCCCGTTGCAGCATTATCTTACCCGCAGCGCAAATACCCATATGAAAAATGGGATGGAGTTGATACACTCAACGAAACCATTACAATCTCCATTCCATCGGGATACGAGACCATTGGTATACCGGAATTAATGGAGTACTCCAATCCAGCAGCACGCTACCATTTTACGTCTTCGAAAGGCGCCGATGGCCTGAACCTTACTAGAAAAGTCGTCAATATCCGACGATTGATTAAGCCTCAGGACTATCTGGCTTATAAAGAATTTTACAATAACGTTGTGCGCTCAGACAGACAGGCCTTGCTACTTGCCCCACGAGGAACGGTGGTGCGTGCGCCAAAACAATCGACAAAGGACAAACGGCAGTGAGTGATAGTAAGCGATTGCTGCATTTCACAACCGACGTGGTAGATGCCGTTGTCTGTCTTAATGGCGTTATTCCGGATGTACATGTGTTCGAGGCATTTGCCAGCAAGCCGCTTATTGCCGCAGACGGCGCCATTGTACCGATTACTGAATTGGGTATTCGTGCTGAGTTCATTGTCGGAGACCTTGATTCTGTTCCTCAGGAATTACTTACCCAGGTGAAAGGCATCAGCGAAATCGTTCATGTCTCCGATCAGGACAGCAACGATTTTGAAAAAGCATTGCGTTTCGCATCGGTGCAAACGTGGAACAGACTAATGGTTGTTGGCATGCATGGCGGCGACTTAGAACACACGCTCAACAACTGGTCGGTTCTCATGCGCTACGCTCAGTCCATGGATATCACAGCACATGAACTGAGTCGCGTTGCCATTCCGATTTTCTCTTCGTTTAGTTTCAGTCCGACCGAGAATGAAATTTTATCCCTGGTTCCTCAACCACATGCACGCATCAGCACACATGGTTTTGTGTGGAACCTGAACAACGAAGAACTTTCATTGGGTACTCGGACTGGAGCCAGAAACCGTGCCGACTCAGACGTCGTGGAAGTAACTCTGCACGAAGGGTCCTTGCTTTTTTTCTGTGATGCCCGGCTACCAAGGACGCCAATAATGGCCTGAGCAGGATACAGGAAGATTAAGATGATTGGAGAACTGCAGCGATAGTGCGAATGTTAAATTGCCAACATTACAACCGGAGAGACGATGCGTCGGGAGATTTCAACATGGTGGAGTCCAAACCTCAGCAAGAACATGGAAATTGTTGCCTACGGACACTACGGGATGGCTCTGTTGTTATTCCCAAGCGCTGCTGCGGATTACCTCGAGTATGAACGATTCTATCTGATTGATTCCATTCAACATTTTATTGATGCGGGCAAATTCAAGGTGTATTCAATCAACAGCATTAACAGCGAGAGCTGGTTGAACGATTACATGCATCCGCGCGATAAGTCAATTCGTCATCAGCAATTCAATCAATATGTTATCGAAGAGGTAGTACCGTTTATTTTTCGCGACTGCGATGGGCAGGTACCCATCTTTACTTCTGGTGTATCGCTTGGCGCACTTCACGCTGCAAATAATTTTTTCCGCCGCCCCGATATCTTCGACGGAACAATTGGTTTGAGTGGCATTTACGATTTAAAAGCATATTCTAAAGGTTATTACGATGAGGATTGTTATTTCAATTCTCCCGTCGACTATTTACCCAACCTTGAAGAAATGCATTGGCTGAATTTGCTCCGCTCTAAACATCACATTCATATTCTCTCGGGCAGAGGTGCCTACGAAGACCCGGAAGCGTCTGTAAGTATCAGCAACATCCTTCGGTCGAAAGGAATACAGCACGAACTCGACCTTTGGGGTCACGAATGGAGCCACGACTGGCCTACATGGCGTGCAATGCTACCGCATGTTCTCGGTAGTCGTTTTTGAATTTCTCATCGACCATTACCCGCGTCGGAATCATATCGCAGTG
>JAGVJW010000132.1 GCA_020050895.1 bacterium
TTATACTATATTAAACTCACCAGTCGGCATTCAGCAACCACTCTGCCGGTGGTGATAGGTCATTAGCCACTTTAGCACACAATCCCCAAAGCCCGATGGCCATGCCGGGTTTTACGGATACCCGGCATCGAGGTAGAAGGCTACATATTTATCCACCGCGCCAATTCTTTTAGCGACGGCTTTTTACCGTACGTGAGAATTCCAATTCGGTAAATGCGCGATGCAACCCACACAATTCCAAAAAAAGTTCCACATGTGAGAATAATTGATAGTGCGATCTGCCACCATTCAACGTCAGTGGCAACAATACGCACCGTCATGAGGATTGGGGTGAAGAATGGAATGAGTGAGAGAACGACTGAAAGTGTGCTATTTGGTGCCGAGACAACGTTGCCGATAAACATCACGGTGATCATTACTGGCACCATTATTGGGAATGTTAGCTGCGATACATCTGCTTCCTGATCGACGGCAGATCCAACGGCAGCAAATAACGTAGCATAGATGAAGTAACCCGCCAGGAAGTAGAAGACAAACAACAGCATCGATACTATGCTGAGACGTGGAATCGCGAAGTCACCAATCATCATGTTTACTGGCGTCGACTCACTGAGACCTACACCTTTTATTTGCTGCGATGTCTCCGAAATAGCTGCTACATCGACCTGCCCAGCAAACATGCCTACCAATGCAATGACAACAATTGAACCCAGCACAATCCAGGCAAGAAGTTGTGTGAGTCCTACAAGGCCAATACCAACAACCTTACCCATCAACATTTCGTACGGCTTTACCGATGATGAGATGACTTCGATGATGCGATTAACTTTCTCCTCAACCACACCACGCATAACCATTGAGCCGTATAGGAATATTAAGAGGTAGATAACAAAACCGGCTGCGTAGCCTATTGTCGCCGACGCTGTGCTAGAATCTGCTTCGACACCGGCGTCGGTAATCTTCAGCGCCTTCATCTCTATACCTCGTTCTACCAAATCAATCACTGCAGTGTCCGCGCCGGCACGCTCCAAGCGTGACTTAACAATGAACGGCTCGATGTCGCTCACAACATTGTGTTCAAACGACATTCCCGAGCCCCCTCTCGAATACATTACGAGATACCCGGAATCAAGTATGTCAGGGGGCACAACAACGTAGGCTTGTAGCGATTCTTCACGCACCAAACGCGACAGCATCTCTTCGTTGCGCGTTCCGGCATGTTCGTACAACGAACTATCCGATGCAACCACATCTGCGGCGATTATTCCTGTGCGATCGAGAATTGCAACCTTACCCTCGGCTCCGTCTCCAACCATCATGGCTGCAATTACGGGGAGAGTAACAATTAACGCTATCCCTACCGGACCGAGCAGCGTTCCAATAATGAACCATTTATTCCGAATACGTGTGATGTATTCATGACTGATGATTACGCCAATTTTTCCCATATCTACAATCTAACCCTTTCGGGATATGCTTCGTAATTTTGTGAACTGTATTCAAAATGGAGCGCCAAATGAGCATTCTTCACGCCAAGTTGTTGGCTCAGGCAGAACAACTACGAGCGCATCGTACCCAACTCGTCAAAGAACATGGGGAACATTCTGTTGGAAACGTAACGGTAGAAAAAGTTTTAGGCGGAATGCGTGGAGTTCCCGCGCTTGTATGTGAAACAAGCAGCGTTTCGGCTGATGAAGGTTTGCGCATTAGGAATATTCCAATAATGGAGCTCACGGGTATCACGCCTGAAGAAACCTTTTGGCTGTTGATTACGGGCGATCGCGCAACTGCACATGAACTCAATGAACTGAAATCTGCATTTGCTAAATATTATGAGGTTCCGCAATACGTCGTCGATACCTTACGAGGCATGCCCAAGAATTCCCATCCAATGTCGATGCTAAGCGCAGGCCTGTTGGCAATGGAGAGCGAATCGGAATTTCGCAAGGCATATGATGAAGGCGTTGCAAAAGACCTTTTGTGGAAATCATTGGTGAACGATTCTGTGCGCCTCATCGCGTCCATCCCAGGTATTGCCGCCGCCGTATATCGCATTCGGTTTAACAAGGGCAACGTTATCAAGCCCCTTTCCAACGATAACGATCTTGCAAACAATTTTGCCCACATGCTCGGAGTAAGCGATGATGCGTCCTGGAAGGATTTAGTGCGGTTGTATCTCGTATTGCATAGCGATCATGAAGGGGGCAATGTAAGCGCCATGACGTCGTATGTAGTGAGCTCTGCACTCAGTGATCCATTTTACAGCGTCAGCGCCGCAATGTGTGGTCTTGCCGGACCATTGCACGGCCTTGCAAACCAGGAATGTTTACGCTTCATCATGGGAGTAAAGGAGCAGTTCGGGGGAGTTCCTACTGAAGAGGAAATACGAAAATTTGCCTGGGACCAATTAAACAGCGGACATGTTATTCCGGGGTATGGACACGCCGTCCTTCGTGTTACCGACCCTCGCTTCGCGGCGTTTCATGAGTTTGCTCAGCGTCACAACGTCATAGACGACAACGTGTCGATTGTTCAACGAATTTACAAAGTTGTCCCAACCGTCTTACAAGAGCATGGCAAGGCAAAGAACCCGTGGCCGAACGTCGACGCATATTCTGGATCGCTTCTCTACGCGTTTGGTATGACTGAGTTTGATTTCTATACCGTGATGTTTGGAGTAAGCCGCGCCATTGGTCTTTGTTCTCAAATGGTTGTTAACCGCATGATGGGCAGCCCAATTGTCAGGCCAAAATCACTGACGTTGAATGAGCTATATAAAGCGGAAACACTGGCGGGAGAGAACGCCTAGATTCATTAGCGGCGGAGAGCAAAGATTTAACCATTGCCGGGAGGCATATGCTGCCGGGTAAGTTGCCGGGAGACATATGCTGCCGGGTAGCTTGCCGGGAGGCATATGCTGCCGGGTAACTTGCCGGGAGATAACTTTGTTGATGATCGACCGGCAAGAGACCCCCTATCATGAGTAAGCATACCCTTGAAGAACTCAGACAAACCGTCAACGAAGCAATATCTTTTGATGACGTTGCGGCCCTGAAACAATGCGCCGCAAAACTAGACGAGATTGACACTACTGAAGCTCGAGCACTTGGTGAACATGCCCTCGGAGTGGCTAACCGAATCACTGGCAACTTCCCTCAGGCACTGGAACACTACCACCGCGCACATGCCCTGCATAAAGAACTAGGTGACCGACTGGGTATTGCGAGGGTTACCGGCAACATCGGCCTCGTATACGAGCAAACAGGTAACTACCCTAAGGCGCTGGAACACTACCTCCGCGCCCTTGCCCTGCATGAAGAACAAGGCGACCGACTGGGAATTGCGAGGATTACCAGCAACATCGGCGTCTTGTATAGTGAAGCGGGTAACTACCCTAAGGCGCTGGAGCATTACCACCGCGCCCTTGCCCTGTATGAAGAACTAGGTGACCGACGGGGTGTGGCAGGGATCACCGGCAACATCGGCAGCGTGTACCATTATATGGACAATTACCCTCAAGCACTTGAGAACCACCACCGTGCCTTGGCTGTATATGAGGAACTCGGTGACAGCAGGTGCGTAGCCCTGGTCACTGGCAATATCATACTGGCGTTGATCAACACAGCAACACACGCCGAAGCTGAAGCCCTGCTCGCCTCGATGGACACTATTCAAATTGACGACCCAGGAACGCTGACTATTCGAGAAACTGCCCGTGCCTTAATCCAGGAACACCATGGGAAGTTTGACGATGCTATGCACACACTGAGTTCTGCACTGGAAACGGCGCGCCAGCATTCTCTTATGCGCGATCAGGCAGGCATCCACAAGCACATGCGAGATCTGTGTCAGAAGCGGAACGACTTTGTTGGATACATCGAACACAACAACGAATTCACACGCATTCACGAAGAAATCAACGGCAGGGAAACAACAATAAAACTTACCCTGCAGGAGAAACAGCGAGAGATCGACGCCCGAGAAAAGGAACATCAGAAATACATGGCCGTCCTGCATTCCACGCTGCCAAA
>JAGVJW010000039.1 GCA_020050895.1 bacterium
CCTTGCAGAGTACCATCTTGGAGCTGGTAGGGGGCATGCAGATTTTTTATACATCACGCTTGGAACTGGCATTGGCGGAGGTGTTATACTCAACGGACGGTTGTACACAGGTCCGCACGGCGAAGCAGGAGAGATAGGCCACACCGTAATTGATTGGCGTGCTAGCTATGCTGGACGTACACCATCGTACAGAACAGGCGTACTCGAGGACTTGGCAGGCAATGCAGGGATTGTGCGAAGGTACGTGGATGCAACTGGCCGTGTAGATATTAAGGATGTTGAATCCATTGCCACAATGGGCAACGATGGCGATGATGCAGCAAAGAAAATTCTCGAAGAGACAGGTACCATCATTGGTTTAGGAATCTGTTCAGCTTTTGCAGTGCTCGGGTTGCACCGCGTTGTTGTTGGTGGAGGGGTTTCGAAGTCCGAAGTTATAATGCATTCAATAGGAAAAACGGTACGCGAGCGAGCGATTCCCACAATTGCACGAGACGCGACGGTTGTTCGTGCACACTTCCTCGACGATGCCGGATTGGTCGGTTCAGCTATGCTGAATCGATTATCTTTGCCACTTCATTCATAGCACAGTTTCACATGCAGAATTCAATGCGCTCGCTGCACTACGGCTTTGCAGTATTGGCACTAGTTATTTCGCTTACAACCTACCTCCTTACCGTTCAGCCCACCGTTCCATTCTGGGATTGCGGTGAGTTTACAGCCGCTGCCGTGCAGCAACAGGTGCCGCACCCACCGGGTGCGCCGTTGTTCCTGATGATAGGAAAGATATTTCATCTTCTGCCTTTTGGCGATCCGGGATGGCGCGTAAACTTGGTCTCGGTGATCTCGAGCTCTATTACGGTGCTGCTTTTGTACTTGATTACCGTTCATGTTATTAAGAATTTTTACAAAGAAGATCTCAGAGAACTCGGCAATGCCATGCTGGTATATGGCAGTGCGTTTGTTGGTGCGCTTGCATATGCCTATTCCGATACGTTTTGGTTTAATGCTGTGGAAAGTGAGGTTTATGCCGCATCGTCGCTATTTGTAGCCCTGATCGTGTGGCTTCTAATGGTATGGAACGAGAAGGCCGACGAGCCTGGGCACGAGCGGTACCTGTTGCTGATAGCATACCTTATCGGAGTGTCCATTGGCGTCCACCTGCTATCAATCCTCACAATCTTCTCCATTGTTCTGCTCATCTATTTGCGCAGGTATCAGCATTCCACAAAGCGATTGATTTATACATTGCTGATAGGTCTTGGCTTATTCCTCTTTGTATACAATTTTATCATCATGAAGCTGCCTGCACTTTTTGCCGGTACGTTTCCGTTTGGCAGGAACGAAGCAAGAGAATATCCGATAACAGATAGTATGGCAGTTACAATGCTTGGCGTGGGAGTAATAGCGCTTGGTGTTTGGGCTGCATGGTATGGTAAAAAGAAAAATCATGGCCTGCTTTCGTTATGCGCTACTTCGTTTCTGCTGCTTATGGTTGGCTATAGCACGTATGCTCACATCCTCATCCGTGCAAATGCAAATCCACCGATGAATGAGAATAAGCCGACTACGTTTGAAAAACTTATGGGGTACCTCGGACGTGAACAGTATGGTGAAGCCCCTTTATGGCCTCGGAGGTATCAGGAAGAACAGAGGTTTATTACACATTATAAAAAGTATGGTCCGTGGTCGCCTGCGCCAAGAAAAATCATTACGCTAAAAGATGGCAGCCGTGTTTCGGTTCTAGACAGAGAAAACTGGAAAACAAACATGAGCGCAGAGCTCGGATACCTTGTCGATTTTCAAATCGACCACATGTATATGCGATACTTCATGTGGAACTTTGTGGGTAGGACAAGCGATGTGCAGGATGCGCCAGCGTACTGGCCGTTTACATCTAAGGAAACGGTTGATTATTGGAATCACAAAAGCGGTGTATCGGATAGGTTCCCCGTGAACTTTTGGATGCTGCCTCTCCTGCTAGGTATTGTTGGATTGTACGTGCACTTTAAGCGAGATAAGCAGATGGCCTGGGTCTTCCTTGTGCTGTTTCTTATGACGGGTGTTCTTGCCGCCATCCAGCAAAACCAGCAAAATCCACAGCCTCGGGAACGAGACTATTTCTATGTCTCATCGTTTATGGTGTGGGCAATGTGGATTGGCATGGGAGTATTCGGTATGCTGGAGCGCGTTAAGAAGAACAAAGCGTATGTGGGAGGGGGCTTGTTAGCCGTGTTGCTTCTTGTGCCACTCAACATGGGTTGGCAGGGATGGAACTCACATACGCGTGCTAACAACTACATGGCCTTCGACTATGCATACAACATTCTGCAGAGTCTCGAAAAAGATGCCATCGTGTTTACTAATGGCGACAACGATACCTTCCCTGTGTGGTATCTGCAAGATGTTGCCGGTGTTAGACGAGATGTTCGCGTTGTGAATTTGTCTCTCGGACAAACAACGTGGTACGTTGAACAACTCAAGAACAGAGAACCGTTTGGCGCTAAAAAAGTGCCGTTGTCCTTCTCTGACAATCAGCTGACCGTTTCGGAGGACGATCCCAAGGCCCTATCGTATGAATTTGGCTTCGATCAACTCGTCGTCGTCCCTGTAGATCCTAAAATAATTGCTAAATTTACCAACGATTCGGCAATCATCAACAGCGGAAAGATGCAGTGGATATACAAGGGAGCACGCAAGGGTCAGGATGATA
>JAGVJW010000155.1 GCA_020050895.1 bacterium
GTAGCTGCGGACTGAAGAACAAGCTCAAGAGTGTCGGACATGAGTACCTCAGCGGGAAGATTGGTCAGTTCCCACTTGAGCGTCGTATCCGTGTTCTTAAGCCACGTCTCATGCCACACAATCTGATTTGCAACCAACCCGATGATAGCTCCGGTATCGATCCCTGCATCGGCTATGGAACGAGAGCGCACAAGAACGAGTGGTGGATCTGCATCAACAACAGTGTCGGCTATTACTCTAACTGGATCAACGCCCTTATCCCCCATGGCGCGTGAATCCTGTGGTGCAACATCTCTTGATTTCAGGATGAGCTTACGCTTTGTAAGAATTTTTATTGACGATGATGGGGCACCCCTTGACGTTTGTAGAGAAACTTCGATTGAAGTTGCCAGATACGGAGGGTGTTTGATTAATGTGTCTGTGGTCTTGTTGTGCCCTGATGTGTCGGAGGACGGGACGTGTAGAGAATCGACGTGAAGAGTATCGATGACTGAAACAGGAAGGTTAGATTCATCGGACAGCAACCATGCTACATCGATACCAATGGACAGAGTGGTAGGCAGCAGGGTAGTGTTGGCTGAGAATGATGTAAGCTGCTGACGTATGCCTATGTAAGGCATAACGGAAACAGACTGGGAAAAATCAAATGGAAAATGGAACTTGGCGGAAACTGACAGGGCAACATTCGTTGGTTCAGTTCCACTGATTCTAACACGTGACGTATCTCCATTGGTATAGGTAACGCCGTCAGGATCCGAAATGGATTCGACGGCAGTGCCGTTAATAGTTGTAGGGAAGTCTACCGATCCTGTTACATCAACTGCAAATTTTCTTGTTGGAGTCCATCCGAATGACAGAGCAGGCGATATCAACGTCCAATTAAAATCTAATGTATGTGTAAAGGTACCCGGCGTTGGTTCGCCTCCGATGTTAAACAGAGTTGGCTCTGTTGTTGTAAAGCCCACGCTACTTCTGAAAAATGCAATGGAAAGGCCGATATTCCAAAGTGCCGATAATGGCACCGAAGCACCTGCGTGAAAATCATAACCGAGGTCTATCGAGGCAGGATATGAAATGGAATTAGTCGGAAGATCAAAAACGCCAGAGCTGTTTGGAGGTACGCTCAGACGCACATACCCGACCGAGCCTCCGCCAAATATTTTTGGCGATTCACTCGGTCGGGCAGTTGTTAACGTCACAAAGAAAACTATTAGGGTTGCGCCTCTCTGCATCACCTAGTATTTAACAAGTGTCCTCACAATAGTAGATGTTCCTGACGAGAATCGCACAAGATAGGTACCCGATGCAAGTGCCTGCAGGCTAATGCCAACATCACCTTCGGTTGACTGAGGGAGCATATTCGTTACATCTGCCACAAGCACACCCATTGAATTATAGATGGCAAGGTTTGATGGGAATGCAGTGCTCTTGAATGTAGCCGTTACATTAGTCACAGCGGGATTTGGACTGAGTTGCAGAGATAGTCCAGCGTTATTAGCATTCACCGTACGACCTCCAGCCTCGTCTACGGAAACAAGTGCCTCGTTCGAAAATGTTTCAGTTTGCATCTCCCTCCCTGAACTATTAAATAGTTTTAGAGAAGTAATTTTTACTGGCGTAGACTCAGCATCACCAAGCGTCAGCGTAAACAGCTCAGAAGTCATCACCTCTCCTTCGGCATAACCATCCGGCGTAAAGTTGAATGTTACCTGACGCTGACCATTAAAAATAATGCTGGTAAGGGGCACTCTAATGGGCACCATTACGGAGGCATTGAATTCATACGTTATTTCACCTCGTACTGCCTCCTTAGGAAGGTCGGAAAGAAGTGTAACAACGATGCGAGCTGTTCCTCCGATTGTCCCTCTGGTGTTTTCGCATCTGACGCGAACAGTATCGCGGACCGATGCAGTGTCGAATATCTGAACTAGAAGCGCTTGCTTTGTTCTGCCTTCAGCACTGACTGTAAGCCATGCAATCGGTGATATCATGTTGTTGCTCATTTTAGTGCTGATGCTTATCTCTGCGGTAGCATTACCAGCCACTGTAAACGGGAAGGTTTGTGAGCTGGCTATTTCAAACTCTGCAGCGTCCTGACCCTGAATACTTGCGTTGTTGATAACGATCGCCGTTGATGATAGATTTTCGATCGTAACAACAGACGTGACTGCTGCGTTCACCTCTGCTGGTCCAAATGTGACTACTGAGGGAGTGAGCTGCCAATCAAGAAATGGAGTTGTAGAAGCGTTGCCACGCAGCGAAACATAGATATAGGCCGACCCATCGGATACAATCAAGGTATCGGTATGATCGCCCATTGCAGTTGGAGAATATTCAACACTTACAACAACTGCAGACAAAGCACTAAGTGTGAAATTATCATTACTTACAATACTGAAGTTCGTTCCGCTTACCAATCGCAGCTGAATATTCTGAGTAGAGGTTGAAGTGCTGATGATGGTAGTCTGACCTGTTGTGTTGCTACCAACAAGTACAGAACCAAAATCGATTCTTCCAGAGCTGACGATGAACGTACGGAGTGTATCATTCGATTCAATACCTGTGCCGTTTACGCGCAAGGATTGCGTCATCGATCCGCTGGATATCACCAATGAATCTGAGTAATCACCAGAGATAGTTGGTGAGAAATTAACGTTGACAATCGCCGACTGTCCAGCCTGAAGATTAAACGATGATGGGGTTGAGAGACTGAATTCCGACGCAAGAATCAGATTTGCAGTGATTGTCTCCTGCGCAGACGAAGTGTTCGTAACAATTATGTTTGATTCGGCTGTTGTATTGATAAAGATGGAGTTGAAATCAAGGGCATTGGCGCTTATGGTAAATGATCCATCGGCTGCGCCTGAAAGCCCGGTACCATTCAACACAACATAAATCGTTCCCAAGGAGCCCGAAATGATAATCGTATCCGATATCTTTCCTTGTGTTGTGGGAGAGAACGTGATAGTATAGGCAGCAGTATCTGCAACATCGAGCGTAATCACGGAATCGGCCGAACCTGTGAATTCAGTGCGGTTGAATCCGGAAATCGAGGCATCTCCTGCAAGTAAACTAATGTTTGTAAATAGAATTTGAGTTGAGGCAGAAGCGCCGACTTCTGCCTGCATATTTACTTCGCCATTAATAGGCGACACAAGCACAAGGGCTTGTTGAGCATTCATTGAAAATGCTTCGATGCATATGAAGCTCAGTGCGAAAGTGAATCGTAATACGAGGGTTTGCATAAATGTTCTCCTGTGAAAATATTTGTTAACCCAACGTAGAATTCATGTTCTGGTTACAAAAAATCGGGGTAATCTTGCGATCACCCCGACTTACCACACCCATGTTCTGGGAGGCGACTAGAAAGCATGGGGTGGATTTATCATTTACAAGTCTCTAGTACTCGAACTCCAATGCGTCGGTTTTGCCGGCGAGCCGCCTCGATTGCATCCTTTGCACCGCGTTTGGGTTCAGGTATAGTTGGACGTGCTGAGCCATACCCAACGGTACGTATGATTTTCGAGGCATCAACACCCTGATTGATCAACCATGCCTGGACTGCCTTTGCACGCATTTCGGAAAGCTCCTGATTTCGCGAGGCTTTTCCTTCGCTACTTGCATGACCTTCAATTTCAACCTTGAGTTCCTTGCATTGGTCTACCAAGGCTTTGATCTTGTTTAGATTTTCCATGGTTCCCGGTTCCCGCATATCGAACTTGTCGGTGTTAACAATAAATAGAATACCAGGGAAGTTTGTGACGGTATTGGGCTTTGGCTTTGGCGGGCACCCGTTTGGAGCCATTCCGGCAATCAACGGACACTTATCTACATTATCTCTGAACGTGTCCTTGTCTGTGTCTGGGTCTAACGGATTGGTTTTTGTCTTGTTAACTTCTTCACCATCTATCAGCGAGTCCAAATCCGTATCGGCCATCGCTGGATTTGTTCGATATTCCATTACTTCCGGACCATCCTTCAAACCATCGGAGTCAGTATCGATGTTTTTCGGATTTGACTTGTATGTGTTTACTTCATCTCCATCGCTCAACCCATCAGCATCCGTGTCTTTGTTCACCGGATCAGTTTGATGAGTAAACACTTCGGCGCCATCGTTCAAGCCATCAAGATCCGTGTCCATCACAATTGGATTTGATTTGTATTTGTTGACTTCGTCGCCATCAGAAAGCGAATCTGAATCAGAGTCAGTCAGCGTTGGATTTGATTTATATGTCTGAACCTCTTCACCGTCGAGAAGCATATCGCCATCCGTATCGTTCTTGAGCGGATCGCTGTGAATGCGATTGATTTCATCGCCATCGCTTAGCAGATCGGAATCACTATCGGCCAGAGCCGGATTGGTTTTTGTCTTGTTAACTTCTTCACCATCCTTTAGGCCATCGTTGTCGGTGTCGATACTAAGAGGATTGGTTGAAAGCTTCTTCATTTCTTCGCCATCCGAAAGGCCATCCTGATCTGTATCGGCTATAAGCGGATCAGTTTTGTTTGCGTTCACTTCATCGCCATCGAGAAGCAAATCATTATCCGTATCAGCCTTGAGTGGGTCTGTTTTGCGCGACAGCTCTCCGTTATCGCTAAGACCATCGGCGTCTGTATCATCTGCTAGCGGATTTGTTTTATGAACAACAAGCTCTGCTCTATCCATCAGGCCATCAGCATCGGAATCCTGTTTTTTAGGATCTGTTCTCTGGTCTGTTTCTGGCAGTGCCGAAATCTGCTCATCGGTGAATCCAGGTGGCACTCTTCGATTACCCAAATATTCATAACCATCGGGTAAACCATCACCGTCGGAGTCCGGGTTGTTTTGATCTGTGCCTATTTGGATTTCCTGAGAATTTGTGATTCCATCTTCATCGAAATCAGCATTCCCAAACACGTAGTAGGTAAACCCCAAGCCAATGGTCAGGTATTTGTCGTTGCTGCCCTTACTTACGCCTGGAGGTGCAGCTAACGTTGTTGATGTGTACTTGTTGGCAACAGTATCGTATGCCGTCATACTTCCCGGATTGTAATCGTCGAGATATGGTGTTGTAGTAAGACGATAAGTAAGTTTACCATTGAAGACTAGATCGTCTGTTGCGTACAACTCAAATCCAAAACCAATCGGAAAGACTAAGCCACCGTTGAAACCACTTGTTTCATATAACGCTGCATCCTGTCCGGGAAGGATGCCAACTACTGTCTGCCCAGTATTCGGATCAATGCGTAGTCCTGCGCCCCCTGACAAACCAGGGCGTGCCTGAAAACTCATCACACCTATACCGCCAAAAATGTACGGGTTGAACTTTTCCGCAGGAAGAAGATTGATTGCGGCGAGTACCTCGTAGGTGAAGATTCGCGTGTTATTGCGCCGCTCCTGATCGTCGTCCGAGATCAACGTTCCGTTAGGAAAACGATCGCCAATTATCTTGGGCGAACCATCGGGATTTGTGCCGAAATAGTCCGTATATGTTGCCACACGGTTCTCGGCATCGACCCGATACCTTGGGTTAGCATAACCGAACTGTGCAATCAGCGATACCCGATCAAGGACGTTGTATCGAAAGAATATATCACCTCCCAACCACCATGAATTATCTGAAAACTCACCAAAGTATTTGGCTGTTCCCAGTGTAAATCCAAAGCCGGCTCTTCCAGCCTGCGATTGAGTGTAAAGCGGCGATGCCGCGAGTAAAAGAGCGCAGGTTATTGCGCAGATAGTAACTGCAATTCTCATGGTGCCTCCCAGAATAAAATGTTCTTTTGCCTGCCGTGTACTCAGGGAAGAAGGAAAGTGTTCCATAATGGAAAAAGCGGACGACGTTACATCGTCCGCTTTTTCACAGAACTCGCCTTTTCGACGAGAATTACTTCATTTCCAACCTTATTGGCAAACAGCCTCGTAAGAATCTTCGCCTGGAATAAAGTTGCCATCACAGTCTA
>JAGVJW010000126.1 GCA_020050895.1 bacterium
AACACACGGGCCCATGATTGCTGCTATTTGCGGCACACCCATGGCGCTAAGAAGAGCATTGTTACGGAATTGCCGCCCAAAGTGTTCTTTATCGGGAAATATCTCGTCCTGCATTGGAAGGAAAACACCAGCAGAGTCAACAAGGTAAATAATTGGAAGATGATTGTCGATAGCAATTTCCTGTGCGCGCAAATTCTTCTTTGCCGTCATAGGAAACCATGCGCCGGCTTTAACCGTGGCGTCGTTAGCCACAATCATGCACTCACGGCCATGGATAACGCCCACTCCCGTTACCACACCTGCGCTTGGAGCGCCCCCTTCCTCCTCATACATGCCATCGGCGGCAAACAAGCCAATCTCAATAAATTTACTATCAACATCGGTGAGCAGCGAAATTCTCTCCCTCGCTGTTTTCTTGCCCTTGGCCCGATGTCGTTCAACAGCTTTTTTTCCGCCGCCAAGGTAGATTCGTTCGGCGATGCCCTGAAATGCGCGCATGCGCTGACGGTTTGCGTCTGCAAACGAATCAAACGTCAGGTCGTGTTCAATAGTCGATCCTATGACGCGAGCCATATTGGCCGAATTACTTCGGAGGCTGTTGGGAGGGAGGCTGTTGGGAAGGGGGTTGCTGCGAAGGGGGCTGTTGCGTAGGCTGCCCAATAGGCGCTGGTGTTCCCGGAACGTTGCCGGCTGGCAACTCGGCACCCGTTGTTACGGGCGTACGAATCGTTGACTCGGCACTGGGAAGAAAAACCTTGTTGATGATAATTGCCATCAACATGATGCCTGCAATAAGCCCGATAGTAAGATTCTGTAAAAAGTTTCTCGACCCACGCACTCCGAGAAGGTTTGATACCTGCCCGCCTAATCCACCCATTCCGGAAATCATTTCAGCCTTACCAGGCTGAATGAGAATAGTGAGTACAAGCAGAATGGCGCCGAAAACCGTTAAGAGAATAAGAACTGTAATCATAAGATCTCAAAAATACGGCAAACTCTAATTAGAACAATGTAGTCCCAGACAGAGTGGATGATCGACCGGGAAATGGTTGTTGGTAAGCCAGCCAAAAAACGTATCGTAACGAGCCTCATTTTTTTCAAAATACTTCCTCATTTCCTCCAGGTTACCGTGCCCCAACACCCACCACAGGTATTCTCGCAACCATCCTGCGTCTTGAAGTTTGGCATTCCACTCGAGCAGATCGTTCGGGTATTTTTTGTTGTAACCGGCGCCAATCCAACCCTTGATGAACCTCATTCTCACGTCTACTAACTGTTCAACTGTTAGTTGTTTGCGCACACCGCTATCGGGGAAATAGTGCTGCGAACTCTGAGCAATCGTGAACTCGAAGGCAGTGGGAAAATTCAATACGTCGGGTCCAAATGGCGATGGTTCTTCGAGAAGCTGATCGGAGCAAAAATTAATGGGATCATCGCTCCCAAGCGACATCGAAGCATTCCATGCATCGAATAACATTTCTCCAATTTCCTTGGTACGCTGTGAGTTGGTCTCGATGTTTATAAAAGCTTCACCAAAGAACACTGTCCAAATACGGTTTCTTGTTTTGGCTGATGTCTTAGCAATCCAATAATAATTGGTGGCAAACGAGGGCTCTACACGCGTTCCCTTCACCCACCACCTTAATGCAGTGTCTAACTGCCCCCTAATAAATGCAGCAGCGCCCATCTCGTAATGCAGCCTGCCCGACATTGGGTATCTAGAAAGTCCTTCGCTATAAATCTTCAGTGATGCGGTGGAATCATCAAGATAGTCGTAACTGTTCCCCAGGAGTTGATACGCTCTGTCGTAAAGCATTGAATCGCGATACATCGGCTTCAAAGCTTCGACTGCCTGAGAGTAACGCTTTCCCATCACCATGCAAATGGCGCGTTCGTACTTATACAACACATAATCGGGCCTCATGGCCAGCGCAGAATCCCATCGCTTGATAGCCTCATCTGCAAGGTTTCTGTCCATGAGCTCTACAGCACGGTTTACCACTGCCTTAAGGGCCACAGTATCCAATTCCTGCCCTAAGCCTTGCGATGCTGTGGAAACAATGAAAAAGATAATACTAAGTAATGTATTTAAGATTCGAGCGTTATGTTGTCTCATTGAACGTCGCCGATGGTATAAACTATTTTTTACGAAGGTATGGCATGACGACAAAAGTAATTACGCAGTGCATGGTTGTAATTATCACAGCTTGCTCGTTCGAGCAAGGTGTTGCCTCCGATGCTAACAGTCTGCTGTGGAAGGTCACTTCAAGGGAAGGGGCAGTCAGCCACATTTTTGGTACAATTCATTTGCCAGATACATTGATGTTCCGCCAGCGCGACACTGTACTCTCAGTTCTCAATGCATCATCTGTGTTTTATGCAGAGCTGGATCTCGACTCGTTAATAACATCGGTAGACCCAATGTCGATGATGCTCCCACCCGGCGTAACTCTGGCGAATTTTTTCAACAAGAAGGAGTTGGCAGAACTCAGAGCTATTCTCAAAGAGCGGTTGGGTCCAATGGCTCCAATGGCAGAGCGCATGAAACCTGCTGCAATTGCCATTATGGCGATGACAGATAATCACGAAGCAACTGCATCCACAACTGTCGATCAGTTTCTGTGGGAAACTGCAAGAAGCAAGTACAAACAAGTAAAAGGAATCGAGTCTATAGCCGAGCAATTGAAGCTACTCGATTCAATTCCTCCACGTCTGGTGCTGGAAGCCTTACGCGAAGATGAGTCCTCAGATTCTCTGCTCAATGCATTGCTTGTTGCCTACAGCACAGAAAACCTGGTAGATATTTCGCGGCTTATCGACTCCGTCAGCGCCGTTGAAGCGTTTATGAGTGCCATCAATGATGATCGAAACATTACCATGGCAGACAGGCTGCAGGAGCCACTTTCTCAAGGCAAGGCATTTGTTGCCATTGGCGCAGCTCACCTTCCCGGAAAACAGGGTCTGTTAAACATACTGACTGAAAGGGGCTTTAGAGTGGAGCCTGTTTTAGGTGGCAATCGCGTTCAATGGCTCCGTCAGTGAACTTTTTTTTTGTGCATCCTGAAGAGCTATTCACTCCTCATTTGCTGATGGCAATCATGATTTTGTAAATATGATAACCGTCTTTTCCCACTTCTCCGGCTAATGGCGTAAACCGTGTGCACATTACTGTCCGTAAGGCGGCGATATCGAGCTTTGAGTTAGACGACTGAATGATGAAGGCACAATGCACGTAACCATC
>JAGVJW010000084.1 GCA_020050895.1 bacterium
CAGGACTGTTAACCGGATATTTCGGCTTGGCATTGCCCATCAAACACCCATCCCAGCCTTAGCAGCGCCATCTGAATCTCGGAGAACATTCCTTGGTAAGGCAACGTGGTCGTTAGCAGCAGTCCCGTACGTGATCACCGGAAGCAGCATGCTGAGTACAGTCTATGATTTTCAGGTGATGCGAGTTGAACTTGTGCTTCCTAATCTCCCGCGTGGTATAGACGGATTGAGAATAATCCAGATCTCCGACATACATGCCGGATCGTTCCCGGATTACATGCCGTTTCAGGAAGCGTTACGATTGGTGACGGAGCAGCATCCAGACGCTGTTGTGATTACAGGAGATTTTGTTAATGCCCGACCCGAAGAACTTGCCATAATTGCGCGAGATCTTGCGCGACTTCGTGCACCGGAAGGTGTTTATGCAAGCCTTGGAAATCACGACCATTATAATTCGCCTGCAGATCACAAGCGAATTATTTCTACGGTAAGAGATCTTGGAGTCGATCTGCTCATCAACGAGAACAGACGTATTGGAGGTGAATCTTCTCGCCTGGTTCTTGCCGGCATTGACAACACAGGTATGAAGCAAGATTTTGGTCGCATCGATCTTGCTCTGCGGGACACATTACCCGATGATGCCATTATCCTGATGTCGCACGACCCAACATTCTGGGACCGTGGAATCGTCGGCCAGAAGCCAGTTGGGCTTACATTATCAGGCCATACACATGGTGGACAATTCGGAGTGCAGGCATTTGGATTCGAATGGAGCCCTGCTCAATATGTTTACAAACAATGGGCAGGCCTGTATCGGACAGGAGATCAGGTAATTTATGTGAATAGGGGGCTTGGGACTGTTGGTCCTCCAATACGTGTTGGAATACCACCCGAGATCACTGTTTTCACACTGCGATCTCACGTTGCCTGATTATCGGTTGAGTGCCTCAGCAGCTACTGAGGCAAGCAGTGCAGACCCCGTAATCATTGCGGTTTCGTCGGGTGAGAATTTTGGATTATGAAGTCCGGGCATAGCAGCGGCGTCTGCAGGCCGGCCACCGAGCATCCAAAAACATGCAGGTATGTGGTGCGAGTAGAAAGAAAAATCTTCAGCCCACATCTTTGGTTCAAACGCCGCAACATGATGTTTACCCAATACGCCCTCAGCAACGCTCTGTGCAAACTCCGTTGCCTGAACATCGTTTATCAAAGGCGGATAACCCTTAAGTATCCGAACTGATCCTTCGCATCCATGAAGTGAGCAGTATTGTTTGGTTTGCTCTTCGAGGAATTCCCATGCCTCTTTCCTCACGGATGAAGAAAATGTTCGAAGGGTTCCCTTCAACTCTACGGAATCGGGAATAATGTTGGTAGCAGATCCGCCGTGAATACTCGTGATGGTTAGTACTGCCGGTTCGAGGGGGTTGCGTCGGCGCGTAATGAATGACTGCAAGTGATGAATCAAACCAGCTGCAGCAAAGATTGGATCTTTACCGAGATGCGGTTGAGCCGCATGAGCACCAGCACCGGTAATCGTCCAGTACAACTCGTCAGCAGATGCCATCATGGGTCCACTTACAAAGGCCACCTCACCAACAGGCGAATCCGGGTTGATATGCTGTCCAAAGATCATTGATGGTGTTGGGTCTGCCAGTGCTCCTTCGGCAATCATCATGCTGGCACCGCCCGGCACCTTCTCCTCTCCCGGTTGAAACAAAAGTTTCACGATGCCACCAAGGGAAGACTCTTGTTCCTTCAGCATTTGTGCAGCTGCCAGGAGCATGGTTGTGTGTGTGTCGTGACCGCATGCATGCATCACTCCGTCCGTGCACGAAGCAAACTCCAAGCCCGTTTCTTCGGTTATCGGCAGGGCATCGATATCTGCGCGAAGGGCTACACACTTAGTACCGCTGCCTATTTGGGCAAGCACACCTGTGCCGGCAATGACGCGGTATTCAACAGACAGACCGGACAAATGATTCTGAATGAATGCTGATGTTTCAACTTCCTGAAACGAGAGTTCCGGATACTGGTGCAGATGTCTTCTGAGTGCCTGCATAACGGGAAACAGATCCTGTGCTTTTTTCCCGAAGTCAATCTTCATAGAAGACATCCCCAATCAAAATCATTTCATAAATTATTTTATCATGAAAATGAATTTCTACTTGCATTGGTTTCTTGCTTGGTGGAATCAATGTGACTTTGTTTGAAACCTTACCCTGGCGCCACAAACAAACTGCCGTTGCCAAAGCTCCAGTTCCGCATGCTCCGGTGATTGCCTCCACGCCGCGCTCAAACGTCAGGTAGGTAATTAAATCAAGTCCAGAGATTTCGGCAAGATTTACATTGACGCCACGAGGAAATTCACTGTGGTGGCGTAGCGTTTGGACGATTGGGCGAGATGCGTCGAGAGATCCTGTGAGAACAACGTGGTCGGAATTGACATCGATATAAAACACGTTTTCATCGACGTCTTGAAGCGATCCGACTGAGTAGTTTCGTTCCGTGACTGGTGGAGGAAATGTTACGGCAATCTTGTCTTTATCGACTACGGTTGCAGCATACCCAATTCCATTGAGAGAAAAGTAAACCGTCCTGCCGACGGGCTTCACGCCCATGTCGAGAGCATATCGAACAACGCACCGCGACCCGTTTCCGCACATCATGCCGGCGGACCCATCGGGATTAAAAAACGATGCTTCAAACTTGTTAGTACTTTGAGAATCTACCGTAAGGTATCCTTCGATACCGGCCGTATCAATGTGATCGAGTCCCAAGTTCTTGTCTTCACGTGTCCCTACCATGAAAACATTTCCAGCTCCAGACATTCTCCGCCACGTCATAAATCCACCTCATCAAGTACATGAATCAGTTGGTTATGGATGAGTCCATTTGACGCCACAATGCTGTTAGACGAAAGGACAAATGGTTCATTCCGGTAATGAGTAACATGTCCACCAGCCTCCAGAACCAGCAACACCCCTGCAGCCATGTCCCATGGGTGAAGCGATACCTCCCAAAAACCGTCGAATCTGCCTGCAGCCGTGTATGCAAGATCGAGTGCTGCACTCCCCAACCTG
>JAGVJW010000203.1 GCA_020050895.1 bacterium
CCAGCATGAGCCGTGGTTCGTGTATTCCCGGAGGCAGGGTTAGAGCATCGAGATCTGCAGGACGCTGAAGGCGTACAAGCAGGTGACCAAGGATAGCAGTAACGATATTTACAATGGCTTCTCTGTCTGCCGGCGTAGAATCCGTACAATACAGCAGCTCGTCGAGCAAGTGAATTATTCGACGATGAAAGAAGTTTGCTGATCGCTCATCAGCACTGGATGAAAGCGCGTGTAAGACTTCTTGTTCGGAGTCGGTTCTGGAACGGTCTTGTTCAACACAGTGCACAATGCACTGTCGTATCGATTCCGTAAGCCCCACACGCTTCGACGAAGTCATCACATCGTCGGCCGACATTACGTCAGCCCCTTTAATCATCAACAGAATTTGTCCCTCTTGCGTTCGTCGCTTCGATAGAGCATCAACATCGTAAAGTACGCACATCCTGAATGAGCAAATCAGCATGAAGGGGGCATGCATTCGCGTAGAGACGGTCTTGATGTTGTTAACTACTACGTCGTCAAACGCCGACTCATCAGGTTCGACGCAAAATGCCAGCATCAAGGGCTGAAGGGAATTTGCAGGCTTGATGAGGATGAATGATCCTTCGACACCAGCGTGCGTGCTTACCTCCATCCTTACGGCTGAACGATCGATCGCGTCTTGAAGGCATGTTGCGAGGACTTCGGCCGACGTCATAATTCGTGTGCAGGATGGTTAAACAACTCCGGCGTTCATATTGTTGATAAGGTGTTCGACATCGCCAATGAGCATCGTAGCATCGTTGCTGGTGGGCGCTTCTGCAATCAGTCGAAGTATTGGTTCCGTGTTTGATGCTCTGATGTGGATCCATCTGTCGGGCCATGCCAGATGCAAACCATCCTCCTTCGAGACTGAGGCATGAGAATATTTTTTTTCAAGTTCGTTGAGAACATGTGGCAGTTCCATCCTATCTCTCAGTCCAATGCGCCTTTTAACCATAGCATATTTCGGCAGAGAGCTACACAGTTCACTGAGAGTTTTGCCACCAGAGCTGAGCAAACCGCAAATTAGAGCGATGCCAACAAGACTGTCACGTCCGGCGTGAGCCTTGGGGTACACGACGCCGCCGCTGCCTTCTCCGCCTATCAATGCACCAGTTTCCAGCATTTTGCGAACAACATTTATCTCACCTACAGCGGCACGAAAGGTTTGTGCTCCATATCGCTGTGCAATGTCGTCCACAGTACGTGTTGTGGAATAATTCACAACAACTGTTTTGCTACCTGAAGGTTGTTTCTCTAATGCAGCCATCACAGAAAGGGCAATCGTCAGTTCTTCACCAATGGGTTCACCGTG
Source organism: bacterium (assembly GCA_020050895.1). Taxonomy (GTDB): domain Bacteria; phylum Bacteroidota; class Ignavibacteria; order Kapaibacteriales; family Kapaibacteriaceae; genus OLB6. Next base: position 1,337 of record JAGVJW010000203.1, read on the forward strand.
CTCATCGAACAAAACCAACCGATCTGCATCTGGATCGACGGCAACGCCAAATGCAGCGTCATACTGTATTACAGCACGGCCCAAATCTTCCAGGTTCTCGGATATCGGTTCAGGCGGATGCGGGAAAGAGCCCGAGCCATCGCAATACAAGGGAACGGGTTGGTAACCCAGAAGAGTGAGCAGATGGGGAACAATCACAGATCCCGAACAATTCACGGCATCAACTACAACTCGCTGCATGTTACCGTTTTTCTGCGAAGGGGATTTGCTATCGATATTGAATACTTCGCATAGGACATCTATGTGTCGTGTAATGGCGTCGGCTATGTACTCAACGGATCCACTTTGTTGCTGATCCGAGAACTCTTGCGAGTGCGAGTCGACAATCCGCCATAGCGATTCGTTGGCTACATCATCAAGAAACACTCCGCCTCCATCAAGAAACTTCAGTCCATTCCACTCAGCGGGATTGTGCGATGCTGTAATGACGATGCCACCGGCAGCATCGGATTTTTCTGTGAGTAATTGCACCGTAGGTGTTGGCACCATTCCAAGGGATCTGACCGGCCGACGGCATGCCCTTAGCGTTCCAATCACGACATCCTCTATCCAGTTACCCGATGGTCTACCGTCACGGCCTATGACGATTGGGCCTTTGGGGAGCATCGTGCTGAATGCTGCAGTGTATTCTGCAATGAGCTGTGGTATAAGGTCAGATCCGAGTGTGGCTCTTAATCCGGAAATCGACCGCAGTAACGACATGACACAAATCTATTTAATCGCGCTCCCAACAAGCGCCTCAATCTCTGCCGCCTTGCGGGGTAACGCACCAGAAAGATTGATCGGATCTGAATTTGTTATCAGAATGTCGTCTTCGATGCGTATGCCGATATTCCACCATCGATTGTCGCAAGGCGATCCAGCTGCGATATAGATGCCCGGTTCGACGGTGATAACGGAGTTAGGCTGCAGCGGCCCACCTCTACCCACGTCATGGACATCCAGCCCAAGGTAATGTGATGTTCCGTGCATGAAATACCGTTGTGCATCCACAGGATCTGAAATGATTCCAATGTCTATTAACCGTCGTGCAACAACACGCATGGCTGCACGATGTGGGTCTCGGAATTGCATTCCGGCTCTACATGCGGCAATTCCTGAATCCTGTGCTTCCAGTACAATGCTGTAAATCGTTTTCTGATCCTCTGAGAATTTTCCCGATAACGGAAAGGTCCTCATAACATCAGCAGTGTAGCCATGGTATTCAGCACCACAATCGGCCAGGATCATGTCGCCGGACCTTGCACTACGGCGGTTTGTGATGTAATGAAGAATACAGGCATTGTAACCAGACCCCACGATGGAAGGGTAGCCAACATCTTCTGCTCCGCCGGATTTAAAACCAAATTCTATCAACGCTTCAATCTCAAACTCCTTCATACCCGGTTTTGTATGGCTCATCGCATATCTGTGTCCGGCTACAGTTACATCGATGGCCTTGCGCATTAAACGTAATTCCGCAGTGTCTTTCACCTCGCGCATGGCAACGAGTGCATCGATTTGCGGTACAATTTGTAATCGGGAAAAACCTGACGTCAGCCCCTTTCGAATTTCTTTGTCGATATGCATGTTCTTACCGAGCAACGTCATGGGTACCGATTTTGTGGGCCATCCGGCAACAAACAACCGGTCTATCTCATGTTCAGCGTGTGCAACAGGTGCCTGGCCTGGCAGGCCCTGACTTGATGTTGAGTCGCTCTTCAAAACGGCATTCAGGATTTCCGTGAGCTTGTTCACAGCCAATGCAGTATCGAGTCCGTATATCTGCATCGTTTCTTTAGGACCGGCCGTTGTACCCGTCCACTGTTCCTTTTCAGCAACCCGCTCTTCCACAAACATGATCTCGTGGAATTTCCTACCGTTTATTACAATTCCTGATGCCGATAGCAACAGCACAGCATTTGGATGTGGGTATGCTGTAAGGTAGAGAAGATTTGAATTCTGTCGGTATTCATAATCAACGTCGTTTTGGCGGTTTCTCACATCTGCCGAAAGAACAATAGCGATGCTGTTCTCAGGCAAGGAATCTAGTAGACGCTCCCGACGTTCCTTAAAGACTTGTTTTGGAGGCATATCGGTGTCGAATACCTCGTAATTAAACGTCTGGCTCTTGGACGTGAGGCATGGCGCTGCAACGCCAACAAGCATCATCAGCAACAATCCCAACAGCGTGGATTTCTTCCGCTCAAATTTTGGAATCAACAGTCTTGCTCCTGGCTGAAATGAAACATAGTACCACATCCACTCAACAAGAACCTTGAGGCGGTTGCGGAAACTAATGAGTTTTATAATATGCAGTACAGCCCAGCATATCCACGCAATGAAACCGCTGATTCTCAACCGTCCAAGCTCTACAACTGCCTTTGCTCTACCAATAGTTGCCATCGAGCCCAAATCTTTATACTCAAAAGGCTTTTCCACAGCACCGCGTAGAATGTTCTCGGCAACATATCTGCCCATTTGAATGGCTACCTGTGCAACACCCGGAAGCGGGCTCATTAGCCCGTAGCAGAAATTTGCTGCATCGCCAATCACGAAGACTTCCGGGTGGTTTTCTATGCTGCAGTCACTTCTTACAATGGGACGCCCAAATTTGTCAAGAGAACACTGAAGCGAAGAAAGAATAGGTGAAACTGTATTACCGGCAGCCCATATAATGTTACCGCTGCTTATTATAATGTTTTTTAGCTCTCCCGAATTGATATCCCGCTGCTGTATTTGAACACCTGCTGAGTCGACGTTTACAACCCGAGTAGACAACATTACATCAACGCCAATGGTGTTGAGAGAGCGAAGTGCACGCCTCGACAATTCTTCATGATATGTGGTAAGTACACGGTCCTGTCCTTCGATAAGGATGATTCTTACGTCGCTTCTCCGAATCTGCGGAAAATCCGGCAGCATCGTCCGCAGCGCTATTTCAGATACTGCTCCGGCAAGCTCCACACCCGTTGGACCGCCCCCTACAATAACAAACGTTAAAAGGTTGCGAAGATGCTCCTTGTCTATGGCTTTGGCAGCGTGTTCAAATGTTTCCAGGAGCTTTCGGCGAATTTCGAGAGCATCGGCTAAATCCTTCAATCCTGGTGCAAACGTTTCCCATTCATCGTGGCCGAAGTATGAATGGCGAGTTCCCGTAGCAATCACGAGATAATCGTATTCATACCGATCTATTTTACCGATGACTTTGTGGGCATTAACATCAACGTCAATCACTTCATCCATAACCACGGTGATGTTTTTCGAACCACTGAGGATTGCCCGTAACGGCTGTGCAATATCGGCTGGCGATAAAGCGGCTGTTGCAACTTGATAGAGCAAAGGCTGAAAGAGATGATGGTTTGTTTTGTCGATCAGAGTGACATCAACACGCGTGTTTCTCAGTGATTTCACTATGGACAAACCGCCGAAGCCGCCTCCAATGACTACAATCTTTTTTCTGCGCTCAGAAAACATTCTTCAATAATACTCTATGCTGCTGCCAACGTAGCAGCGTCGATTCTACGCGCACTTGCCTCCAAAAGTGCAGATGCGCACGAATTCAGCGTTGCTCCCGTTGTAAGAACATCATCAACAATGAGAATAGTTGCTCCGATAACAGCATTGTGGTCAATCACCTCGAAGGCACCGGTAACGTTGCCAAGCCTCTGGTGTTCCGAAAGCGCTGTTTGTGTGCCAGTATAACGTGTGCGCCTGAGTGCAGGTATGTTTGGTACATGCATAGCCTCTGCAACGCCGGAAGCAATGAATTCCGCTTGGTTGTAGCCGCGTTCGCGCTTTCTGGCACTGTGTATTGGTACTGCACAAACGAAATCAACTTGTACATCTCCGTCAGTAAGGTACTCACCCAACATGATACCTAAACGAGTTGCAAGTCTTGTACGCCCGCCATACTTAATGGCATAGATGGCTTTGTCAATTGATGGCCGTCCGATTTCGTCGGCAAAAAACGGCGATCCAACCAACCACAAGGCGTTGAACGATGAGATGTTCATTTCATCTTCGCTAATGTGGCGCTGTACTGTGAGCATCAGCTCGGTATTGGAAGGGGCAGGCTGGCATGCATCGAGAGCTGCACGCGAAATAGGGAAGCGGTGATCGGCCAGGGGAACGTCTGTTAACAGACAGTGCGGCGGATACACTACATCATCGAGTGCACGGACAAAATTTCGAAGTAGTGAACCGACCATAATTCACCATCCAACAGTCATCGTGCTTCATTTACGAATTGTAATCGTTCAGCGATTTCGTCGGGCAGCTTCGGAGTGGCATCGCGAGGGATGAGATACGAGCTAAGTGAGGTAATGTCGTCAAATACGCGCTGACGGATTGTTGTTTGCATTAGATAGTCATGTCCGCTCGATCCACCGGTGCCAACTCTCATACCAATCATTCTGCTCACCATTAGTGCATGTCTGTAGCGCCATAGCGAGACGTTTTTGTCCAGCTCGATGATTGAATCAATAAATCGATAGGGAAGCTGTAGCAACGGATAATTGCGGTACGTTGAAATGAACAGTACCGAAAGTGTTGCTCTCTGTGACATGCGTCGGACTCCGCTGTCAATGAGCTGGTTGTATTTGTCTGCTGCGAACAGCGACAAAAATCCCGCCGCATTCGCATCGATCTGAGCAAGAGCTTTCGCAGCATCGTGTCCTTCAACTTCAGCGAGCTTCTTCACCTCAATCCTATCGCTCTCGAGCATCTTAAGGACTGCATTCTTGTATTCCTCCCAAAATGCATAGCTACCAGACTGCATAAAGGGAATTTTTTCAAGCCATCGTTCAATAACGTTAAATAACGTCGGGCTGTTCAAGGCGGCGTCAAGTTCCTGTTTATGCTGCTCGCTCAGAGCATCTGTATAACTGCCATAGACACGGCTTCGTTCCGGCAGACCCAGTTTCCGTTCCAGCATACGCCATTGGATTGATTGAAATCCCGACGCCGGATTGAGAAACGACCTGAAGTCCATGAATTCACCTGGCGTCATCATTTCAATAAGCGTGAATTGATTGCACAAGTGTTCCATAATTCGATTTACGCGCCGTATTCGAGCCTGACACACCGACACGTCGGATTCCCGGACATAGTCTTGTTCGAGAAGGTTAATCACAGACTGGATTTCGAACAGAACCTGCTTGAACCACAATTCAAACGTCTGATGAGTAATGATGAAGAGCATTTCATCGTGTGCAGGCTCGCCATGCTTGTCACTTTCGGGATGTTGCGCATTGAGAATAGAATCAAGATTCAGGTAATCTGAATAGTAGATCATTTCACGTACCTATGGTGTTACGTCGTCACGGTTAAAAACAGCCGTCACAGCAATGCGATCATGAAGAGCCATTTTCGACTCAGAGAGTGCGAAGAAGAACCCTATTAAAATGATAAATCCTGCGAACGATCCGAAATATTCTACAAAGCTTAGTGTTGGGATTAAGGCTATGAAATTCAGGATTGCAGAAATATTTTTTACAGCCCATCTGCGGACGAAGAGCGCAGTGGATCCCGCACGACCATCGGGTGTTGCAATCAGCAAACGCATGAAACGCTTGCCGGGCGATGCGCCCGTGAGCCCTTCAATCAACGAATACGAGATTGGAGCAATCACGCTGCCGAGTGTAAGGGCCGGAAGAATTCGCGACACTAAATCGCCAACCTGATCGGCAATGCCAAACATTTCATACAGTTGGTATACGTCGTCGATTGTCTTCTGCATCATTTCTGATGGAGTAATATTCAACTGCATTAAACCAATTGTGAGCAGTATTGCAAAGACGATGCTGATGAGAACATCGATGATGAATGCAATGGCACGTGGACCGAATCCAACCCGCCGAAACTGAATAGACTGTGTGGAAGATGGCTGGAATGGATTCGTTGAATGTTGCTGATTATCGTCGCTTGACATTAGTTGCCTCCAATAAATTCACTTGATTTAATATTTCCACTGCTATATCATATTTCCGAAATGGCGGCATCAGGTACACGCCATCAACTCGCTGATACACTGACTTAAGTAGCGACGTTGCGAGTTCAATACCCAGTTCGGTTGCAGCTTCGGTTGTGGGTCCGGCCTGTTTGAATTTTTCCCTCACCCACAGCGGAATTACCATGCCTGGAACTTCAAAATGCAGGAACTCGGCATGGCGGACAGACCGGAGCGGAATGATGCCAACCATGAATTTTATTTCAATGTTCTTTACACGGTCCAAAAATCTGTCGAGAACTTCTTCATCAAATACAGGCTGCGAGAAAGCCACATGTGCTCCCTCTTCGGCTTTGGCGCCCAATCGTTCAATTTCGCGGTCAAGATCGTCGGCAGCAGGATTTGCGGCACATGCAATGCAGAATCCGGTTTGCTCACCAAATGGATTTCCCATCAAGTCCAG
>JAGVJW010000218.1 GCA_020050895.1 bacterium
CAAATACTGAAATCGACCTTTCCGCACCTCCCAACCTAGGTGACAGGTGGAGGTTCGTTCGCTGGGAAAGCCCGGATATAAACATTTCCTCCGGACCTTCGGTGAAGGTAACATTCCCTTGCGATCTGATAAGGGCACACCAAATCATCAGTGCTATTGTTGAACGAGTTGACTCCATTGCTTTCGCAGTTAATGTGGACTCAGGAGGTCTTGTTAATGTTTACAATGACGCTGGCTTGATAATAAAAACAATTAAAGTATCAGACACAATTTTCATCACCGACGAGTTGCGTCAGCCGACTCTTATGGCTGTCCCGTCGAAAGGTTTTTCCTTCAAACAATGGTCCGCCCCTTCCGGCACATTCAACGGATCAGTATCGACAGCAGCGATCATCGGTACGGCAATACAAAACCAAATAAGTACCAACTGGAATAACGGGAACATGCCTGGTTTTAATCCGAAGTTTCAAAATGATGACCCGTTATCCGAAACATATAAACTCCGAGCAGTTATCGAAGACATAGATAACAACAAGCTCTTTGACGTGAACGAGAGTGTCAGATTCACCACGAATCAAAAATTTGAATCGGTAAGTGCCGACGTCGAAACAATCTGTGTGAACGCCGATCGCTGTTGGGAAATCGTTGGATATGCGATTTCAAATACCCAATCAATGACGTACATAGACGGTGTTCAATCGCTTTGCATAGATGCACAACTAACGAAGCCTGAAAATTTAGTAACGATTTATGCCCAACGAAAGCCAATTTATCTCCGCGTCGAGAAAGTACTGCTTAAGAGTGACGACCAAGACGACATTATTCTCAATAAAACTATATCCAATGAGAGTTACGTGAAAGTTGATCTACATGACCTTAACAGCGCTGGCGTGCTCACCTGGCTACCATACTACGGCGTGACGTGTTTCGATAATGGAATCCCATTCACAACATATCAATTTTCCTGCGGAGACGAGGTACGAATACGCACTAAGGGAACCGACATTAGGGCTGAAATATGGAAGTTCTTTGCTGAAAGGGACCTGTATGTAATTCCATCATATAGTGGTACTCAAGATGGTGAGAGTATATATACAATGGTCATTGAACAGGACATCGCATCTTTTGATGCGAAAGACTGCCGAAAAAGCTCCTACGGTGCACCGGAAATCAGAGTTCGGGCTTGTTTCTTGCAAAAATTTGGTATCGCTTCGATTGGTTTTACGGTACGCACTGTTAAGAATGAAAACAGAGAGGATTTCAGATTTGAGGAGCGTTGGTACGATCCCTTGCTGTATCGCGACATAGCGTCAGATGAACCACGCGGTAGTCACCAGATTGAATATGTACCGTTCCACGGTACGAGGGTGCGAGTTGAGTTCACACTTCCAATCGACGTGAAAACTGTTTACTCAGGCGGTATGGCGGCAACCTCATATGGCAACATGTTGGTTACAAATCCTCGCGAACGGAACCTTGATTTTAACGTTGCCTCATTCGATGGAGATCACATCAGCTTTGAAGCTCGCAATGGAACCGGATTGAACACAGTTGTATTTGATATTAACGACCCAACAACATCGCCGCGTCATCAGGCATTACATGGAGGAATCATTGACTTATACTGTTATACAAGCCTGAAATCGCTTTCCGGTTTACCACTGGAAACAAGGGCGCTATTTATTCTGGATAGGATGGAATTGCCAGGATACTCACTATCGTTAAAGTCGATCAATTTTGCCTATGACGGAGATTGGGACTTTTGGCCATTCGAAAATAATGGCGAGATCTATTTGGCAATGTATGGTGGCGACCTGGCTATGCACAAGGCTCTGATGACGGAAAGTGCATTCCAGCGCATACCCGATTGTCGGGATCAACAGGGAACCGTTCCCGATGAATGCACAATTGAACAGAGTGATAAACACAATCCACTAGATCTTGGCAATCATTTGCTTTGGATACAACCCTACTGGATGGACCTTAAGGATTACGTCTGGTTCTACGGAGCAGCCTACGATGAAGACTGTAAGGATGAGCGCGATTGTTGGGTAAACAGAATGGCTGAAGTTATTTACAAAGTGAGAGACAGAGCAGATCAATACCAGTCTTCGGATCGAAAAGTGAATCTGGATTGGCCGACATTGATTCCAGACCTTATTGCTGTCGGAGCTGAATTTCTTGGAACGCTTCTAACGGCAGATGAGCAAGATGATTATCTCGGTCAGGTAACGTTTCTGGAAGCGTCAGATACCTGGTGGGGAATGAATCGTTCTACTGCACCGATTTTTTACGTTGAACACCCTAATGTTCGAATGACACTTGAAGGAAGATTCTATGTTACCAAAGCTGTTCTTCGTTAGTGCTTGCAGTTTGCTTGTCTTTTCCGATCTCTCGGCACAACCATGTATGGGCTCAATTCCGGGACAAGATTTTTTTTCTTGTACAGGTTATTACATCGTTGAGGATACTAACAATAGGATTCTGACTAATTGTGAGGACAGACTCACATTATGTCTGGGAACACCTATGCCGCCAAAGCATGAAAGATCACCTGTAGAATCACCAATACGTGTTCTTGCAAGGGTCTTCGATGATAATGGAGATTACAAACTCACCGAAGTGAAGGGTGCGTTCAGTTTTGACGCGTCCAAGGGTTTTTTGACGTTTATTCCGGATTCATTTCCCGTTAGCACAGATGGAGATATCAATCCTATCACCTATCAAGTGATTATGGATTGCCGATACTTCTATGGTCCTGACAATGAAGAAACATCGACCCGCTACTTGACAAAGCAAAATATTGTCCGCGCATGTGCACAGGCAAGGTCAATGACAGACAGCTCAGACCTTTCATCTGCCGTTCAGTTAACACCAGCTCTTGGAGTGTGTGTTCAGTATCTGAGAAACGGATTGGAGCTCAAGGCTAAATGGAATATTGACAGGTGGAAATTTGATCACTGGGAGAGTAGTATACCATTGGCTGGTCTGGACCGATACGAGCTTGCACAGTTACTTGATAACGAATGCTGGCCTGTTCTGGACACTGTAATATTTACCGCCTGGTACACCGACCTAACGCTGGGAATCCGAGAAAACCAATCTGTTGAAAATCGAATAACGATTGCCTATCAGAATGGCGACATCATCGTGCACGATCCAGATACAGATATCTACAGATGGATGCTCTCAGACGTGCAAGGTCGGATATTTTCCCAAACCGATGGCTGCTTCACGGAACCCTGCACCATTCCAACCGGTGGTACTACAGGTATGGCTATACTGATTGGTGTTGGACTTACTCATTCATATTCAACATCACTTTTTCTTCACTAATGCAAACAAACACAACAATGAAATCACACATGCTCTCAATAGTTATCATCTTCCTTGGCATAGTGCAATGCGGAAATCTCAGCGCAACAGTCTATCCCGGTGGAGGAACAACCCTTTCGGAGTTATCAATTGGTTCACCTGTTCATATACGTTGGACCGACGATCTGAAAGCAGACCTTGTCGATATCTGCTTATGGGATGGGGACCGGCAGAAGTTCATCACAGTGGCAAAAGGAATCCCATTTTCTCAGCATGAACTCACCTGGAGTATTCCTGCAGACATCAAGCCGGGTACACATTTCCGGTTTTTCATTCGGGACAACTCCGATTCGAACAATATGGATTTAAGCTCGGGATTTATTTCAATTGGATTGAAAGGGGCTTCAGCATCAAACATTGGTGAACTGCCTGCATCTCCGGATTTATGGACTGCTCCATCACCTGTATCAAACGCACTAACCATTGGATGGGATGCCGTTGATATGCAATTGTTAGAACTGATAGATGGCCTTCAGCGCATAGTAATGCAGCAACCTTTGGCACCCGGACAAACCTCAGCTAACCTGAATATGACTACCGTTTCAGCGGGGTTGTATTTCGTTAGACTTCACAGCGCTAGTGGTAACGTTAGCATCGAACCCATTATCGTTAGCAGGTAAAGAAACATCGTACGCGACTCCTTGTGCGGGAATAACGATTCGAGTTTTCGGGAGTCGCTCGCGAACGCACAACGCAAGCATCTCACAGGCGTCCGTCTCTCCATGCACAATTACAAGTGTGTTGGGGCGGACGTCTGTGATGTAATCCACAATGGAACCAAGAGATGCATGCGCACTGAATCTAACGCGTTCAATTTGGCATGAACGTTTTACAGTCCTGCCGGCTAGTTCAAACGCCACGTTGGGCTGCGAGTTGAGTAATTGCGATCCAGGAGTCTCGGGATCCTGATACCCAACAAAGGCAATACCAAAATTAGGCTTCGTGATCCACTGTGTTGAAAGAGCAAACGAAAGAGTGCCCTTGTTCATCATCCCTGAAGGAGCCACAACGATTGAAGGATGCTTCATGTACCTCGACGTGAACAATTCCTCAAAACGTAATTGTTCCTGAGGAATATCACTGATTTCAAAACCAGGCCTGCGAAACGGTTCAGTATAACAATACTGATCATATACTTTGTTAATTTTAACCCCCATTCCCCCAGTGAATATGGGTAGGTGTGGTATGGCCCCCTTCAACATCAACTCGTTAAGGATCACGAGTATCTCCTGCTGCTTACCAAGCGCAAAACAAGGGATTAGCACCGAACCGTTTGCACTGGTTATCCTATTGATAAATGAGGCAAGTCGGCGCAGTTCACCTGCCGTTCCTGCTGTGTTATCGGTAGCACAATTCGTTGCTTCGGTAACCAGAACATCGAAATGCGTTCTGGGAAACCTTGCTTCGCGAATTGATCGCTGGGAGTCGAACTGCACATCACCAGTATGCATCAGCCGCATGCCCCCACATTCAAGCTCGATTCCGGCTGATCCAAGTATGTGCCCTGACCAGTGATAGGTGATTTTCACGTCGGCGCGACCGCTATAACCACGTACAAGAAGCGGCTGGGCATATTCGATAGGTTCGAAAGATTGTCGAAGTAATTCGATTTGCTCGCGAGAATAGAACTCAAGGACGGAGCTAGAAAACCATGACGATATGTCCGTCTTAAGTAGCCGCCCACTGTTGTGCAGCATAATATGACTCAGGTCGCGCGTTGCATGAGTCATGATGGTTCGCATATGCGGAAATCGTCGCAACACATACGGCAAACCTGAAAGGTGGTCTGTATGTGCATGTGTGATGGCCAGAATATCCAACGGCTTGAGGGCAAGAACATCAAGTTCCGGAAATGCTCTTGCATCCCTATAACGTGGGTGCAATCCAGCATCGATGATGATCCCTGTACCTTCCAACTCAAAGTACATGCTGTTTGCACCAATTTCTTCGGCTCCACCGAGTACAATCAATTCCGCCATTTTGCAAGATAGGTCACGCGTTCATGGGGTGTACCAAGTGCCTGATCCTACGTACATTTGCTTATCTAAACGGTCGAGCGAGCAAGAGTTATGCACACACCGCGCCCATACAAGCCGGTGAATACTATCCGCATTGTTACGGCTGCGTCTCTATTTGATGGTCACGACGCAGCAATCAACGTTATGCGACGCATCCTTCAGTCTACCGGCTGTGAAGTAATCCATCTGGGACATAACAGATCGGTAGCAGAGGTAGTAACGTGTGCCATTCAGGAAGATGTACAGGCGATAGCCATGACGTCGTACCAAGGTGGCCATATCGAATATTTCAAATACATGCACGATCTGTTGAACAAAGGTGGAGCAGGTCACATTAAGATTTTTGGAGGGGGCGGAGGCACGATTTTACCATCGGAAATTGAAGAGCTACAGGCTTACGGAATTGCAAGGATCTATTCACCCGATGATGGCCGTTCGATGGGATTGCAAGGTATGATCAACGATGTTGTCTCGTCGGTTGACTACCCTGCCCCCTTCACAATTCAATACGATTCGCTAGAGTCATTGATTCGGCAGCACGATCCACTAGCAATTGCACAAGCTATCACGATGGTGGAGCGGCAGGGCACTGATAGCCTCCCTTTTATTAAGGGTAACAAACGCTCTCCTGTACTGGGAATTACCGGGACAGGAGGCGCCGGGAAGTCCACTCTAACAGACGAAATGATTCGGCGGTTTCTAATTGATCAGAAGGACAGGTCTGTTGCCGTCATCAGCGTCGACCCGTCCAAGCGAAAAACTGGAGGTGCCCTTCTTGGAGATCGTATAAGAATGAATGCCGTTGACGACAGACGCGTATACATGCGGTCGTTTGCAACGCGCGAAGCAAATGTTACGGTGAATAGAAATGTATCTGATGCAATCGACATATTATCTTTTGCGGGATTTGATCTGATCATCGTAGAAACAGCAGGCATAGGACAAAGCGACTCTCAAATAACTGAACTTGCTGATATATCGATGTATGTAATGACTCCCGAATACGGCGCAGCAAGCCAGCTTGAAAAGATTGACATGATTGATTTTGCAGACCTTGTTGTGCTGAACAAAGCGGACAAAAGAGGCGCTGAAGATGCAATCCGCGATGTAAGGAAACAGTATCAGCGTAGCAGGCAACTCTTCGATCAGAAACCCGAGGTGATGCCGGTGTTTGGGACCATTGCTTCGCAATTCAACGATCCGGGTACCAACACTCTCTACACAAAAGTGGTGGAGATGATTATCAATAAACTTAATCTTGAATGGGTGACGCATTACATAGTGTCGGAAGAGATGAGTGAAAAGGTTTTTATTATTCCGCCTGACAGAAACAGGTACCTTGCAGAAATCGTGGAAACAAACAAGCAATTCGACGAGCATGTGGCACAGCAGTCTGGTGTGGCCAGAAAATTGTGGCAAATAAAGGGCGTCATCAATCAATTGAATTCAACGAAATGAACAATACAGCTATCATGTATTATGTGGGAACAACAATATGAAGCGATTTCTTTTTCTCGCTGTTATCATCTTGTTTACTTTTTTCGGTTGTGCAAAGGACAATTCGACCACTCCAACTGGCGAGCAAACAGTAATTCGTCTGCTTAACATGGTGTACGATGGCGGTGCGCTTGATCTCAAAGTCAACGGTACTCTCGTTTCCTCGGGAACTGCATTTGGAACTTCGAGTGGATACATCCAAACAATTTCGGGTGATGGTCTTGAAATCTCTGTTCACAACGCGGGCGATTCAATTCCACGAAATAGCTCAAAGCACGATATGGCAGAAGGATCGGCTTATACGTTGTATGCATTCCCTCCTAACAACGCATTTTCCAGTGGATTTGCGGCGGATCCACGCAGCACAACTCCTGAGAAGGCTCGCATCAAACTCGTAAACGCATGTCCCGATACTAATAAATTTGAGCTTCGGATTACTGCATCAAGCAGCAAATTGCTTGGGCCGATTGAACGATCCAGATCAACAACCTACATCGATCTCGAGGCAGGTTCATATAGGTTCTCTCTGCGCAATCCATCCGACTCAACGTTTTCAGTCGAATATGAAGCCGTGAATCTGAATGGTCAGGGGGCTTATACAATCGTGATACATGGAACGCAGGATGACTCCGATCCCTATCCATTTGGCATTCGAATGTTTACTGACAACGGTGCAGGAACAGAGTACATTGACTGGGTTGAAGCTCCAGCAACATCAAAAATTTCGTTTATAAACGCAGTTGCCGGATCAAATGTCCATATATCGATTGACGGTACGATTCCGCAAATTCAATATCTTTCATATCCATACCCGAGTCCGTACCTGACAGTGGCGTCTGGTACCCACACGTTTTCCGTCGTTTCAGGGTCTACTGCATTACTCGCCAATCAAGCAATCATGCTCGATCCATACAAGACGTATTCACTATACATTACAGGAACAACAGTTCCGGCAAACATCGCACCGCTTCTTTTTCAGGATCGAACAGACCCCATACCGGGTGCAGCCTTCGTGAGATTTATTCATAACATCTCCGATGCACCACAACTCGGCATTTATTTTGCGGACATACCAGTAACGGGGACTGAGACAACGTTGCCAGGTGCTGATAAAGTATCTTTTCGGGAGTCCGGATCCGGTACTATTGCAGCTGGAACATACGGTGTGCTGTTCAGAGATGCATCTGCAGACACCACACTCTTCAAGGCATCGGATGTTCGACTCGATGCAGCAAAGATTTACACTGTGTGGGTTGGTGGCTCTAAATCCTCTAAAACGATGAGAGCTGTGTGGATAACACATAATTAGGCTTGCATGACAACACATCAACGACATTCTTCATCGAATCAAAAAGAGTCAGGAATCAATCCGAATTCGGCGGAATCGCCGGACATATCTTTAGCCATTGATGTTCTGAATCGTCAGGCAATGAACCTGGAAGAACAGCTTACATCAGAGGTCAAGAACATCATTGATAGTTGGAACACAAAGGTTGAAGCATATCGAGGAGATGAGTTTACATACCGTGTAAGGGGACGGGATATTAAAGTTCGCAACTATTCAGAATCTTTGTCCCATATTAAGGTTCCCAAGATTTCCATCCCCCGATTTCAAGATTGGGGAGAGATTGTGCGATGGTGCATGCAGGAAAATGTGCCGGGAGAGTTTCCCTACACTGCGGGAGTATATCCATTTAAACGGTCCACGGAGGATCCAACGCGAATGTTCGCCGGTGAGGGCTGTCCGGAGAGGACTAACAAACGATTTCACTACCTTTCGAAGGGTATGCCTGCTGCTAGGCTTTCCACAGCGTTTGACAGTGTTACACTGTATGGCGAAGATCC